>NZ_LZDE01000001.1 GCF_002009015.1 Microbulbifer mangrovi
TGTCGCTCTGCCGCTGCTTGTTATGTGGGTTACCCTCGGTCCGCCGGATGATTCACTCCGTCGTACGTTGGAATACCCTCGATTTTAAGAGGATTTATACCCTCTAAACACGCCACATTGAACCCGTATTGAGTTGGATTGGAGCGCCTCTGATGATGCGTATAGACTCCGCAATTTCCGCAGAAATAGTGTTTCGCTGT
>NZ_LZDE01000002.1 GCF_002009015.1 Microbulbifer mangrovi
AACGGTCTTTCCACAGAGAGCGATTACGACCCCCAGGGGCGCCTGTACAAGCTGCGTGTCGCCAAAGGGGATGCCCCTGTGGAAAACCCTGCACCGGTTCTTCCTTTACTGGAGCGCACCTACGGCTACAACCGCAGCGGCCAGCTCACCCGTATCGAAGATAGCCTGCGCGGCACCCGCAACTATCACTACGACGCGCTAGACCG
>NZ_LZDE01000003.1 GCF_002009015.1 Microbulbifer mangrovi
AGGCCTGTAGCTCAGCTGGTTAGAGCGCACCCCTGATAAGGGTGAGGTCGGCAGTTCAAGTCTGCCCAGGCCTACCAAATTTCCGTGACTCGGCATTTTGAAACCTCTTGCATAGCAGGCTATGCGGCGAGCTTTGAAAATACCAATTCGCGAAAATTAACATTCTGATTTAAGAATGCTTATCGAAGATGGGGCTATAGCTCAGCTGGGA
>NZ_LZDE01000004.1 GCF_002009015.1 Microbulbifer mangrovi
AGTCAGTCCGCGGCACAAACCTTTGCGCTCAATGAAAATCTGCAGGCTTCCGCCAACAGCTGGAGCATGGGCGACAGTGCGCTGCTGCAAACCGGCGGCACCCTGGCGATTACCACCGCAGCCGGTATGGATCTAGCGCAGCTGGAGAGCGGTTCCACCGTTGCGCTCGACAGCGGTGCCGGTATTGCGCTGCGCGAATCCCTCACCGCAGC
>NZ_LZDE01000005.1 GCF_002009015.1 Microbulbifer mangrovi
GACGTTGAATATGAGTATGTAGTCAACGGCTATACATACACTTCAAGTAAAGTGAGCTATAGCGCTTCCGGCTCTAGATACTCTCGAAAAGTATTGAGAAAATTCCCGGAAGGGAAAAAGGTTACAGTGTATTTTGATTCCTTGAATCCGAGATACGCTGTCTTAGAAATGGGAAGTCTTGATTCAAGAGTGCTCGTTCAGGCTGGTATCTG
>NZ_LZDE01000006.1 GCF_002009015.1 Microbulbifer mangrovi
GGCCGTATCACCCGCTACGCCTACAACAAAGCCGGCCATCTGGTAGCTAGCAGAGCCGTAACTGATACGGCATCTGGTCAGGGGATCGATACCCTGTTTGAGCGAGACCCGTTTGGTCGCCTGTTGCAGGAGACTACCCCGGACAGTATCACCAGCTTCCGCTACAACAAAGCAGGGCGCATGGTCGCGGACTGGCAGGATAAGGCGAAAATTAC
>NZ_LZDE01000007.1 GCF_002009015.1 Microbulbifer mangrovi
TAGTGACGGGTCGGGGACTCGTACTCAACGTGAGAGGTAGCAATGGTGATACCGCGCTCACGCTCTTCAGGAGCATTGTCGATACCGTCAAAAGCAACGGCTGCACCACCCCATACTTCCGCACACACGCGAGTCAGCGCTGCAGTCAGAGTAGTCTTACCATGGTCAACGTGACCAATGGTGCCCACGTTCACGTGGGGCTTGGAACGTTCAAACTTTTCTTTT
>NZ_LZDE01000008.1 GCF_002009015.1 Microbulbifer mangrovi
TGGAGCGGGAAACCGGGTTCGAACCGGCGACCTCAACCTTGGCAAGGTTGCGCTCTACCAACTGAGCTATTCCCGCGAATTTGACCGACTCAGAAATTAAATCTTCCGAGCCGGTTTTGCAAGGCCGTCGATACGTTGCGACCCTGCGGTATTGGCATCCCCAAGGGGAGTCGAACCCCTGTTACCGCCGTGAAAGGGCGGTGTCCTAGGCCTCTAGACGATGGGGAC
>NZ_LZDE01000009.1 GCF_002009015.1 Microbulbifer mangrovi
TATTCTACACATCCGATCTGCTTTAACAAGCGTTTTTCGCAGACTTTTTTAAGCTTGGAAACGTTGAAGCTCAACGCTTTCCCAGCTTCGCTCACCGCTTGCGGTGAGCGTTGAAGTGGCGCGCATTATAGCGACCTCTTCGACCTTGGCAAGCGCTTTTTTAAATTCTTTTTCGAAGAAAAACTTCTGAAAAATCAAAGACTTATAATGCCATCTCGCCGCGCTTTGCGTTGCCG
>NZ_LZDE01000010.1 GCF_002009015.1 Microbulbifer mangrovi
CGGCAACGCAAAGCGCGGCGAGACGGCAAGATAAGCCTTTGAAATTTAGCGAGTTTCACTCCAAAAAAGAATTTCAAAAAGCCCTTGCCAAACGAGACCGGCGCCATATAATGCGCGTCCTTCTCGGGGTCACCGAAGCGGTGATCGAGGTGGCTGGAAGCGTTGATTTATCACGGTTTCAGCGCTTCAAAGAAGTCTGCAAAAAGCGCTTGCTTAAGCAGATCGGATGTGTAGAATA
>NZ_LZDE01000011.1 GCF_002009015.1 Microbulbifer mangrovi
TATCACTACGACGCGCTAGACCGTCTGACCCAGGTCGAAGGTCCAAACCCCGAGCACTTCGTCCACGACCCCGCCTCCAACATCCTCGCCGCTGCAGGCAGCGCCGAGGAAGCAAAGGAGCAGGCGGGCTCAGCTCAGATCAGCGGCAACCGGCTCAAGTTCCGTGGCGATACTCACTACGAGTACGATGTTCACGGTAACCGTGTCGCTGCATTGCGTGGCAAAGGTCAGAAGCTACAGACTCG
>NZ_LZDE01000012.1 GCF_002009015.1 Microbulbifer mangrovi
CCGCCGCCACCGCCGCCGCCGCCACCGGATGGTGACGCAGACGCCGACTCCGATGCGGATGCTGATGCGGATACAGACGCCGATGCGGATGCCGATGCGGATACAGACGCCGACGCGGATGCCGATGCCGATGCGGATGCGGATGCCGACGCCGACGCCGACGCGGACGCGGATGCCGATGCGGACGCTGATGCGGATGCCGACGCCGATGCGGATGCTGACGCCGATGCCGATGCCGATGCCGATGCGGATGC
>NZ_LZDE01000013.1 GCF_002009015.1 Microbulbifer mangrovi
CACGGAATTCGTGAGTGCGAACGACTCTTGTCACTTCCTCCCGTAACACCTTAAACCCTATTCTCTCCACCCCCTGAATTGCATCGCAGGTCAGCTGCGAGCACACACTGCGAGTGCGGCCCACCCAATCATACGGAATACGTGATAAAAACCACACGGGCCTGCCCTTCCAACAATTACTTCTTGCGCGCAAGCAAAAATACTCGTGACGGACGCTTTGTGCCGTTAGGCACTATTTGGTGGGAGGCACTATTTGGTGGGTGTCCTTTTTATCC
>NZ_LZDE01000014.1 GCF_002009015.1 Microbulbifer mangrovi
GGCCGTATCACCCGCTACGCCTATAACAATGCTGGCCATCTTGTTGCCAGCCGGGCGGTCACCGATGCCGCTTCTGGTCAGGGAATCGATACCCTGTTCGAGCGTGATCCCTTTGGTCGTCTGTTGCAGGAAACTACCCCGGACAGTGTTACCAGCTTCCGCTACAACAAAGCCGGGCAGATGGTCGAGGCCGACAACGGGCACCGCAAGCTGCGCTGGGAGTACGACCCGGCCGGGCGCATGGTCGCGGATTGGCAGGATAAGGCGAAAATTAC
>NZ_LZDE01000015.1 GCF_002009015.1 Microbulbifer mangrovi
CGGAGGCCCGAAGGGCCGTAGCATCCTGCTTGCGTTTGTTATGTGATACTCACTCACGTTTAGCTAGAACCGCCAAAAAACAGGACTCCCACTGAAAATACCAGGCCGATCCAAGATACCATTTTTATATAGATGGCTTTCTCTCCTGCTAGGCCGAACTCAAAGTAACCGATAAGCGTATTCTCCAATCGGCTAGCTCCCCCGAAGAAGATTACCCAAACGAAAAAGATAATGCCGATTAAACTGTAAATCACTACATACTCTCCGAATCACATAACAGTTTTATTCATAA
>NZ_LZDE01000016.1 GCF_002009015.1 Microbulbifer mangrovi
CGCAGAAATAGTGTTTCGCTGTACTGGTATTGAATTGGTAGAGCTTTAAATGCTCCTGCCCCTCTAAAACATTAATACCATCTAGCGATACTGATGCGGCGATTGCGCCTCTCCTGCGGCACAAAGAACAATCGCAACGCCGAAGGTCTATAAGGCCATCAGGTAGATCCAGCTCAATTTTTACAGAGCCGCAGTGACATGAGGCTAAATGTTTCGGCTGAATCTTTACCCCATCAATCTCTTTCAGATTTACGCTCATAGCTCTTTCCTTGTGCTCACATAACAGTTTTATTCATAA
>NZ_LZDE01000017.1 GCF_002009015.1 Microbulbifer mangrovi
CGCAGAAATAGTGTTTCGCTGTATTGGTATTGAACTGATAGAGCTTTAAATGCTCCCCCCCTTCCAAGATATTAATACCATCTAGCGGAACTGACGCGGCTATTGCACCTCTTCTACGGCACAAAGAGCAATCACAACGCCGAAGATCTATAAGGCCATTAGGCAGATCCAGCTCAATTTTGACAGAGCCACAATGGCATGAGGCTACATGTTTTGGCTGAATTTTTATCCCATCCACCTCTTTCAAATTCAGGCTCATAGCTCCCTCCTTGTGCTCACATAACGCCCAGCGCAGGCGC
>NZ_LZDE01000018.1 GCF_002009015.1 Microbulbifer mangrovi
TATCACTACGACGCGCTAGACCGGCTAACCCAGGTCGAAGGCCCAAACCCAGAGCACTTCGTCCACGACCCCGTCTCCAACATCCTCGCTGCTGCAGGCAGCGCAGAGGAAGCAAAGGAGCAGGCCGGCTCGGCTCAGGTCAGTGGCAATCGCCTCAAATTCCGCGGCGACACTCACTATGAGTACGATATTCACGGCAACCGAATTGCCGCATTGCGCGGTAAAGGTCAGAAGCTACAGACTCGTTACCGCTACAGCAGCAAGCACCAGTTAATAGTAGTTTCCCAGTTCAAGCTGGATG
>NZ_LZDE01000019.1 GCF_002009015.1 Microbulbifer mangrovi
GCTGCCCCTGCTGGCGGCGTTAATCAATATATGAAGATATTCGGATATTCGAGACATGGCGACGAGACTTTGCTCGAACTCGCAGAGGCCACAATTTCGGCTTCGCCTGAAGCTTTAAGGGATATTGCGTCGTTCTTGCTTGAATGCGCGGACGGTATAGAGAAAGGTGGTGAGTCTTGGGAGCATGAGCATTTTAAATCCCAAGATGTAAGCGCACCCCGGCTCATAGTTTATAACTCGGCTTCGGAGTGAAAGCCTTGCTTAACAAGGCCAGGCAATATGCTCCGGGCCGGTGGCCCTCCGCGGGACAGCTTAC
>NZ_LZDE01000020.1 GCF_002009015.1 Microbulbifer mangrovi
TCCCGCGGAGACCCGAAGGGCCGTAGCAAACTGCCTGTGATTGTTATGTGTGGTTTCTTGCACTGGTTCACTGCCACACATGGAAAGTGAGGTTAAATATTAAGTGCATAATCAAAATAGGCAAGCCAATTCCTACCGTAATTGCTACCAACATGCCCACTATTTCGGCAAGCTTTCTTGGAAAGCTCATACTTTTGAACTTGTAAATACATTCATTCCTAAACGGCCTACTGAATACGAACCGCCAGAAACTAAATAAATACTGTAAGGCCTCTAGTGCTTCACTCATCTGTAATTACACATAACGCCCAGCGCAGGCGC
>NZ_LZDE01000021.1 GCF_002009015.1 Microbulbifer mangrovi
ATGTCATCGTTGTTGGTGGCATTAAGATTGGCGGTACCGGCCGCATCAATTGTCCCCAAGTCATAGAAATCTATGCCGCTACTGCTGACATAGCCACTCTCCATGGTCGGCGTGTCGATAGCTACGAGCTTGTCGTTGTCGCCTTCGCCATGCACCTCGGAAAGCCCGGAAAGGTTGAGACCGGCAACCGCCAGCGCACCTGAACCGCTGACCGCGAAAACTTCCGCATTGTCAGTTGCGGTCAGGTTGGCAAGGATTGCGGAATTCAGAGCCTCGAAGGTCAGAGAGCCCGCGACCTGCAGTTCGCCGTCGGTGCCGGTCAGGGCCAG
>NZ_LZDE01000022.1 GCF_002009015.1 Microbulbifer mangrovi
TCTTGTCGATCACATAGTCCGGTCGACCGTCGATAGGAGTAACCTCGTTGTCTTCATTGTCTACGAGGTTCTGGTCGGGGCCGGTATTGCCATCGTCTTCAATGCTGGTGGTGTTGCTGGTCTCCTCGACGCCGGTGGGAATGGGATCGTCGATGATCACCGCGAATTCCACACTGCCGGTTTCTCCGGCGGCGAGGGTGTTGAGCTCGAGTGTGAAAGTGCCGTCTCCCTGATCCACCCAGCGCGGGTCGGAATTCGCCGCATCGAAACTGGCGTATTCCGGCAGGGATTCGGTGATCACCACGCCGCTGGCATCGGCGGTGCCGTTGTT
>NZ_LZDE01000023.1 GCF_002009015.1 Microbulbifer mangrovi
CAGCAACAACCTGCTGCTGACCGTTGGTACAACCGGCGAAGTGATTACCGTATCGAACTACTTCCTCGGCGATGGCACCAGCGGCTATGCGTTGGATGCCATCGAATTTGCCGATGGCACAGAGTGGGATATCGACGCAGTGAAAGCCATGGTGCTGGAAGGTGGTGCTGGTAATGACACCATGACAGGCTTTGCTTCAGATGACGTAATGAACGGTGGTGCAGGCAATGACAGCATCAGCGGTGCAGACGGAGCGGATAGCCTTGCAGGGGAAGAAGGTAACGACTACCTCTACGGCAACAATGGCAACGACGTGCTGGATGGCGGCGACGGCCGTGA
>NZ_LZDE01000024.1 GCF_002009015.1 Microbulbifer mangrovi
ACGCTTTTGAAAACAGATACCCGCCACCTTGCCTTCTCATTTAATTTTGGTACTTCGTAAGCTGTTCAATCGTAGGGTTTTGCCGGTGCTTTGCTGAGTAGCACGAGAACCAGTGTCGCCAGGGGCCCGAAAATGAGGCTCAGAATCCACCAGATGAGACCACTACGATTCTTACCCTGAGCCAAGCCAGCGTTAATCAGAGAAAGCGTTCCCCACCCGACCAGCCACTCCCGCGACTGAATCATTACTTGATACTCTTCCATAACCACCTTCCAATTAGTCCAATAAAATCCCAATGGCCGAATCGAAGGTGGAGTGCCGGGGATCTGTTTTCAAAAGCGTCGGCG
>NZ_LZDE01000025.1 GCF_002009015.1 Microbulbifer mangrovi
TAGCGTTGGGCGTCCCGCGGAGGGCCGACGGCCCGGAGCATTTTGCTTGCGCTTGTTATGGGGATCGAAAGCAACCACTCTACTTTACTTTTTTGATACCGATTACGACAGCAATAAATCCACCGACCATACCAAGCCATGCTTCAATAGGAGTATCTCCGGTTAGCGCTCTCGCTAATTGAGAACCAGCAGAATCATAGATGTTGTAGCCCCACGCAACCAATGCCACCCCGATAACGATAAGAATGATACCGGTAATTTTTCTATTCATAATTATTCCATATTCAAATTTGAAAACTGAATTATCGGCACTTACAACAGCGAGGTCACATAACGCCGTGCGCAGCGGCG
>NZ_LZDE01000026.1 GCF_002009015.1 Microbulbifer mangrovi
GCGGAGGCCCGAAGGGCCGTAGCAAACTGCTTGCGCTTGTTAATGTCTTATCTCGCGGCTAGTAATTGGGGAAATAAGATTCATCGAATCGCTCTAAAAACTGGACTACATCTTCTCTATTTAATCCGCCCTTCTCCTTGATAGCCATTTCCTTACAGGTTCGGAGTAACTCCGACTTCTCTTCATTACTACAATCTTCAAGTTCCGCGATCAAACTTTCGGCGTTTTTTAGCGCCGTATCCGGATCTAGAACGTTATCGTCCACCAGTTCAAAAAACATCAATGCCTGTATTACGGCTTTAGCAAGACATTCCATAGCTACTTCTCAGACATTAACGCCCAGCGCAGGCGCAGCC
>NZ_LZDE01000027.1 GCF_002009015.1 Microbulbifer mangrovi
CCACCAAACTGGAAGTTGTAGCGTTGCTGGTCGATAGAGTAGGAACCGCGACCGAGGATATAGATACCTTTCTCCACATCCTTGATCATTTCTTTGGCCGAGTACTTCTCTTCACCCGGCGCCAGGGAGACGTTCGGCATACGCTGGAACTGGACACTGGACCAGCTGTCCGCATAGCAACAGCCGTGGGACTCCTTCTGGTCGATCATGTGTACCTGATCGCGGGTCGCCTGGTAGTTCACCAGCACGCCGTCTTTGACCAGGTCCCAGCGCTTGGTTTTCACACCTTCATCGTCATAGCCCACCGCGCCGAGGGATCCCGGTTGTACCTTGTCCGCGAACAGATTGACCTTGTCGCTGCCGTACTT
>NZ_LZDE01000028.1 GCF_002009015.1 Microbulbifer mangrovi
GGCGTTAGGTGTCTACATGGATTCAAGTGAATTCCTAAAGGAAAGTGAAGAAACGGGCACTGTAACAATTGGCAATAAGGTAACTATCACGGGGCACATTGATGAGGATTTTTTATGTCATCAATGTAATTCAGCTCGTATTTATTACGACATCTACGACGCGTATTTTTGTCCAAATTGTAATGTTTGGCTCGAGAAAAGATGCGGTGATCCTAGCTGTATGTACTGCGCAAAAAGGCCTGGAAAGCCGTTGCCAAGCGACGCATAGCAAGAGAAGTGTGAAACACCTAACAAGCGGTTGTAATCGCCGCGAACAGCGCGGCTGGGACGGCTTACGCTACGCTCCAGCCGCCCCTAAACCGAACGTTA
>NZ_LZDE01000029.1 GCF_002009015.1 Microbulbifer mangrovi
TTCAAGTACGGCAGCGACAAGGTCAACCTGTTTGCGGACAAGGTGCAGCCGGGCTCGCTCGGCGCCGTGGGTTACGACGACGAGGGCGTGAAAACCGGTAGCTGGGATCTGGTAAAAGAGGGTGTACTCACCAATTACCAGGCGATTCGCGATCAGGTACATATGCTGGATCAGAAAGAGTCCCACGGCTGCTGCTACGCGGACAGCTGGTCCAACGTGCAGTTCCAGCGTATGGCCAACGTTTCCCTGTTGCCCGGCGAAGAAGAACTGGCCCTGGACGACATGATCAAGGACGTGGAGAAAGGTATCTATATTGTCGGCGACGGCTCCTTCTCCATCGACCAGCAGCGCTACAACTTCCAGTTTGGTGG
>NZ_LZDE01000030.1 GCF_002009015.1 Microbulbifer mangrovi
ATCCGCATCCGCATCCGCATCCGAGTCGGCATCAGCATCACATTCGATGTCAATGTCAATATCGATGTCTATATCGATCTCGCAATCACCATCTTTGTGGCTGCCCGTTTTGTCGATGTCTACATCAATATCAATATCGATGTCATAGCCATGCAGATCCAGCTCGTAGCTGTAGCTCCAGTCTGCGTCTCCATCAGCATCTGCGTCAGCGTCGGCATCTGCGTCGGCATCCGCGTCTGCGTCTGCGTCGGCGTCGGCGTCTGCGTCTGCGTCTGAATCGGCATCCGCATCGCATTCACAGTCGATATCAATATCTATGTCGATATCGATATTTATGTCGCAGTCGGCATCGGCGTCGGCATCGGCATCGGCGTC
>NZ_LZDE01000031.1 GCF_002009015.1 Microbulbifer mangrovi
GAGCATTCTGCTTGCGTTTGTTAAGTGTTGACTTCCAGGAACCTGCCCCAATGGTTGATGAGAAGATACCCACAACTGAAGGATATGGCATGAAAAAACACTTAGAGAAAATAGCAAATAGTATACCGCCAGCAGTTTGGTTCATTTTTTCTTTCGTATCTGGATCTATGGCGGTTTTAACCGCCTGCCTCGCCTACGAGATTGGTGGCGCCCAATTTGCCGCCGCATTTAGCTTTATTACTGGCGGATTTAAAGACATGCAGGCACTCTTTGTAGCGATATACGGGACTATTTTTAGCTCCACACTGTTCTTCGGTATCTCATCCTACAAGCTATTCAAGCGCTCACTCGAGGCAAAAAACATTTAACGCCGCCGGCAGGGGCAGCT
>NZ_LZDE01000032.1 GCF_002009015.1 Microbulbifer mangrovi
TCCCGCGGAGACCCGAAGGGCCGGAGCATTCTGCTTGCCCTTGTTAAGGCTTACTTCACCCATATACCTTGTTCCAGGCGCTAGCCATTAATGAGAAACAAACTAAGAACATAGTAAACAACCCTGCAAAGTAGTAACCCAAGTACGGAACGTAGGCACCGTTAGTCTTCAATACTATGAGGGATGAAGACACACACCAGATAAATGTAGGGTACAGCACAATACATGTAAGGTACCTTGCCACGCCGAACTGCTCACCCTCAACTGGCCGCATAAAGGGAAACGGCCACCAACCGATCGAGGGCTTTGAGATAGCTACAAAAAGCTCAGCAATATCTTTATTCATACTCAGAATCTCAAATTAGTGCCTGGTCTTACCCACAAAAAGTAG
>NZ_LZDE01000033.1 GCF_002009015.1 Microbulbifer mangrovi
AGTAAGACGTCGGTCTGCCGCACTTTGTTATGCATCTGGCAAGTACCACTTGAATACGTACTGAACTCCTCCGGTAAGGCGATTCGTAGTTTCTCCAATTACTGCTCTGCTGTCTTTTTTAATTAAGACTTCTCGTTTCCAATGTACGCGAACCACTTTCTTATCGTCGAGAGTAACTTTCACTAGTATGCCTTGCGCACTTCTTTTATTTGTTGCTCCAGCTATACAGCAAACTGTACCAATCAGTTCAGTATGTTCATACAAAGATATGATACTGGTAGCCATGGCTCCAAAGAATGCTAAAACCAAAACGGCAACTTTTAGCATTGCTTTATCGGCATTTTTGAAAATTTCTCGATTACTCATCTAGATGCATAACGCCGCCGGCAGGGGCA
>NZ_LZDE01000034.1 GCF_002009015.1 Microbulbifer mangrovi
GTCTGCCCCTGCTGCGGGCGTTACAAGTCCTGGCAAAACCGGAGACAGAAATGAGCTGGTGGGCATTGTTAGTCGGGGTAGGTATGATTTTAGTAGGGCTAAGGTGGTGTCTTACTAGGAAAATTAAGAGAAGCCTTTTTCCGCTAAGTAGAGATAGCCACTACATTACTGGTATTCCAGCATTTTCTTGCGGTGTTATTGCCATAGTAAATGGGGTCATAGTTATCTTGTTGAACTCAGGTTTTATGCAAGTAGATAGGTGTCTAGATCAGGGTGGTTCTTATAACTATGAGAGTCGTACTTGCAGGTTCTCTAGTGAAAACTTGTAACAAGGCGAGGCATTTCGTTCCGGCCCTACGGGCCTCCACCGGACAGCCTACTTTGTGCACTTTATGCGCAG
>NZ_LZDE01000035.1 GCF_002009015.1 Microbulbifer mangrovi
GTCGCCCCTGTTGCGGGCGTTAATTGGCAATGAAACACACCTACCGAGTAGCAGTAATAATCTTGATGGTTGCGGCTATTGTGCAATGGCTAGGTATCGGTGAGCGTATTTTTCATGGGATTTGGCAGTGGCACAAATTCAGTGGCTACAGCAACGATGGTTCCACGTCTATTAGTTACTTTATGGCTGCTTTCACGATTTTGGCATCTCTTGCACTAATTTTTCTTGGAGTTCTAGTTAGAAGATATTCTGAGGAGAGGCTTGTTTCAAAATTGGCCAGCGTTAGTGTTTCAGCGCTTAGTATAGGTATAGTTGGCTTGGCAATATTATTGGCGAGTCCAGTTGGCATCTTGGTGTCGAGGTAGAGCCAATTAACAAAGCCAGGCAGTTTGCTACGGGCCTTCGGCCCTCCGCGGGA
>NZ_LZDE01000036.1 GCF_002009015.1 Microbulbifer mangrovi
TCACATAACAGTTTTATTCATAAGCCATAGGCTTTTGTTCATCTGACTTGTGTGCGCTGGCGCCAAAAGCATCATAAAAAAACAATATGCTTATAAGTCAGATAGTTAACTGCGTATATATTTTTTGCGCTCAAAACAAAAGAAGCCTATGGCTTTTGTTCTTCCTTCTCGATTGGCTTGTTTGTTTTTTCTAACTCTTTGGAAATCAGTAAGTTAGCGTATACAGTTAGATGCACACAAGCCGTAGGCTTCTGATCCAGGCATTAACTGCACAAAAAACAGTCAAAACAGTGGCAACGACAACCATCAATCATCTCTTCAGACACAAAAAAAGCCAGCCCCAAAACTGGGACTGGCTTTTCTAAGATCTTTGAAAAGAAGCAGGCTTACACCGCGCCCTCTTCAATCTTGTGCTTCCAGATCACCGG
>NZ_LZDE01000037.1 GCF_002009015.1 Microbulbifer mangrovi
CTGAGTAGCACCAGTGCCGACAACAACGGCATCACCTTTATCAATGCGGAAACCCTGGCGGCTGTCAGTGGTGGCCTGCTGGGAACCACGGGAGCCGATAGTTTCACTCTCAACGCGAATGGCAGTGTCACCTTCGCTGACAGCATGACCATTTCCGGCATGACATCCCTGGACGGTAATGGTGATGTGGATACCCTCGATGCCAGCGCCTTCAGTGCGGGAATCAGTCTGACCAACACCGTCGGCCAGCTGGATGCCGACGGCCTGGGCATTACCGGTATCACCGAGATCACCACCGGCACCTTGACCGGTACATCAAGCCAGGAAGCCTTCAATCTGGCTGCCGACGACACCCTGACCGTCGACACTTATACCGGGTTTAACTTCTACGGCGTTGCAGACCTGGACGGCAATGGCGGCTCCGATAGT
>NZ_LZDE01000038.1 GCF_002009015.1 Microbulbifer mangrovi
TTCGATCGGCATCAGGAACGGCAGATCTACCGCACGCTCCGGCTCCGGAATGTACTCATCCAGGGTTTCAACCAGCTTCTTAACAGCAGTGGTACCCATTTCGTTGTCATCTTCGCCGTTCAGCGCCATCAGAGCAGAACCGGTGATGATCGGGGTGTCGTCACCCGGGAACTCGTACTGGTCCAGAAGTTCACGAACTTCCATTTCAACCAGCTCCAGCAACTCCTCGTCGTCAACCATGTCAGCCTTGTTCAGGAATACCACGATGTACGGTACACCCACCTGACGGGACAGCAGAATGTGCTCACGAGTCTGCGGCATGGGGCCGTCAGCTGCGGAACATACCAGGATAGCGCCATCCATCTGAGCAGCGCCGGTAATCATGTTCTTAACGTAGTCGGCGTGGCCCGGGCAGTCTACGTGCGCGTA
>NZ_LZDE01000039.1 GCF_002009015.1 Microbulbifer mangrovi
ACGTGCACAAGGTAAGCTGTCCCACGGAGGGCCGTAGGCCCGGAGTAAATTGCCCGGCCTTGTTAAGAGTTGCCGCGGCCATGGCTCACGCTGTCCTCAAATAGGTCTTTGTAAGCTTCTAGGTTATAACCAGGATACGTCTCGCAAATAGAAAGATGATGTCCCCAAAACTCTTCTTCGTTGAACTCGCGAAAATCAGAGACGTTCGCGGACATAAGTTTGCCGAACCACTCCGATAATAAAGCTATCAACCTTAACGAAGAATTAACCTGACTAGCTGTACCCAGATTTAAAGTGCCGACCTTTAAACCGGAAGAAATGCTTTGAATTCCAGCATAGCCAGTTAGTCCCAGATGTCTGTATGCAGATTTTACCGACTCATCCATTGTTATTTTTTACTCTGACTCTTAACGCCGTGCGCAGCGGCGG
>NZ_LZDE01000040.1 GCF_002009015.1 Microbulbifer mangrovi
GTCGCCGACGCTCCTGAAAACCTATACCCGGCACTTTACCTTCGCATCTATTTTTGAGCTCTTTATAGGCAACTAGCGTGATTCTTGAAGTGGCAATTCTGGACGTAAAGCCGAACCAGAACGAAGATTTTGAACAAGCCTTTAAGGCGGCACAAAGCATCATTTCCTTAATGCCGGGCTACATCAATCTCCAACTGCAAAAGTGCCTTGAAAAAAAAGGCCGCTACATCCTTTTGGTGAACTGGCAAAAACTGGAGGATCACACCGAAGGATTCCGAAAGTCTCCCGAATACCAAGACTGGAAAGCCCTGCTCCATCATTTCTACGATCCATTCCCCGAAGTAGAACATTACTCAATTGTCGAACTGTAAGAACTTCGACGCGAAGGCGCCGATACCGGGTAGACCTTTGCGGGACCGTCTGCGGCCAG
>NZ_LZDE01000041.1 GCF_002009015.1 Microbulbifer mangrovi
CGAAGGGCCGGAACAAACTGCCTGCGTTTGTTAAATGCTTCAGGCACGGGCTCCCGTACTCCAGAGATGATTGACACAGTACGCACTACCATTTACCTGCTTTAAGCTACAGCCAGACCATAAGCATTGTTCGCTGGTTAAGCCGCCGCGATTTATTATGATTTTTTCTTTTATTAGAACTGTACTATCGAATTTCTCCCAGCTCTCTTGATCCGAAATTTTTACGGCATAAGGTTGCTGGTACTTGTCCCACGCATCAACCCTCCAAAGTTGACAGCACTCTTGGCACTGCATAAGAAATACCCAATCACCTGTTTCAAGCAGATCAAGATTGGACTTGAACTCCGTATGCGAGTTACTGATATCTACTAGTTCTGATTGCATTTTACAGTTGCACATTATTTTTTATGGGCATTTAACGTTCGGTTTAGGGGCGGCT
>NZ_LZDE01000042.1 GCF_002009015.1 Microbulbifer mangrovi
GTAAGCTGTCCGGTGGAGGCCCGAAGGGCCGGAACGAACTGCCTCGCCTTGTTAATAGTCTTCACTTTAGCCAGGTCGAAATCTCCGAGGAATTAGTAATGAAACCTACTAGCTCTTCTCCATTTTCCGGATCTGAGTACTCTGAGAATGCCACTAATCTTTCAAAGCACCAGCATACCAGTTCACCTGACTCATTTTTGTAGCAAGTAGGTTCTTCGCCAAGCAGAAATAACTTAGCTTGCTCTTCATCCAACGCTTGAAAGAACCTCACTTGGAAATCTATTGAACCAGTGGCCTTTCCATCAATTTCAGCTTTATATGCGGCTATTGCTAGTGCTGTGCTCATAGACTATTAACGCCGCGAGCAGCGGCAGCTTGCTTTGGGCGCTTTTTGCGCAAAAATGGGGGCGAAGCGACCTGCGCATAAAGTGCACAAAGTA
>NZ_LZDE01000043.1 GCF_002009015.1 Microbulbifer mangrovi
TCGGTCTGCCGCACCTTGTTAAGTGATTACGCAGGTCTGCCATGACTCAAGATCTTTAATAAACTCACCTAGACAGGTTTGGTCGGTAGTAAATTCATATTTTAGCTCCTGCTCCGGCGTATAGAGCATGCCACTTACTACCACACTTCCATTCTCTACAACATGGAATTTTATAAACCAGTTATCCCACTCAGGTTCTAAAGCGGCGCTACCAGATAACGATTGATCACAGCTTTTAAGCCGCTCAATGAACTGCTCCATTGGACTCTCGCCAAATGTAACAAAAACTTTTGCAGCGAAACCGTTAGATATCACGTGCACCAATGCCCCAAAACCTGAGCGGTCCCCGTATTTCTCAATATTGATAAACTCTAGCTTTGGATCTTCGCAGTTAGTTTTTAGCTTGATATCCATACAACACTTAACGCCCGCAGCAGGGGCGA
>NZ_LZDE01000044.1 GCF_002009015.1 Microbulbifer mangrovi
AAGTAAGACGTCGGTCTGCCGCAACTTGTTCCGCATTTATAACTCCGAGGCACCATTAAACTGCTTAACTGGGATTTCCAAAATTTGCTCACGCGCCTGACCAAAGTTTACTGCTACTTTCTCTGGCAGAATACCCGGCAGAGTTTCGTAGTGCGTAACACAACCGCAATTTGCGCACCGGATGAAATTAATTGTTTTATCTCCCCATGCATATGAGTGACTACCTTGATTGCCTATAGAAATTACAGGCTCTCCTGGCTTGTAATATCCCCATATGCTCATATTTCGAATGCACAATGAACAATTGCATTGTGTCAACTCAACCGGAGTCTCAACTTTAATTTTTATATTCTTACAATGGCAGGTTAACTCCATACGGACTTTCTACTCTTTGTGCATAACGCCGCGCCCAGCCGCGGGCAATTTTGGGCGCTTTATGCGCG
>NZ_LZDE01000045.1 GCF_002009015.1 Microbulbifer mangrovi
CGTTGGCTGTCGCTCTGCCGCTGATTGTTATGCATTTGCTTGCCGCCTGGCCATGAATGCTGCCAGAGCTCCACAACCAATAAGTACTACGAAATGCGGCACATAAATCATGTATTGGCTGGAGTATGTGGCAAATAACACAACTTCACACGAAACAATTGCAATCAGCGCTGTCATCCATGCATTAAGTCGCAATAGCTTTATCGAGAAAAAAACAAGTAGAAAAGCAATAACCCCATACCCCAAGAATTGCGTAACGGCAATGTCCCACACTAATAAAGTATTGGGGGATAGCAGGTCAGACACTTCTTTCGGAACGGCAATTGCGGCAGAAAATCCTGTGAAATATACACCCAGATAAGCCACAGCAATTCCAACCACCACTCCGACAACTACGCTTTTCATGTGTCTCTCCTTGATGCATAACGTTCGGTTTAGGGGCGGCT
>NZ_LZDE01000046.1 GCF_002009015.1 Microbulbifer mangrovi
CAGACCGAACACAAAAAAGGCCCGATCGCTAATGCGAACAGGACCTTTTTTATATCTACACGGCGCTACTGAATTAGCTTCCTGGTCAGGTTTACGTAAAGGAGGCGTTTAAGAAGCGAGTGCCACCTGCCCGAGGCCGGACTGATCACATTGGCGCAGCCAATGTGCCCCTGTGGGCGCCTGGCGGCGTCCCAACCGCTGGCGCGGTTGGTCGAACCGAGTGCCGGGGCTCGCCGACTTCCAGTACCAAACAAAAAAGCCCTGACTGCTTTCGCAATCAGGGCTTTTTGTTTGGTACCAGAGGCCGGATCTGCAAGAGTTCGCTACGTCATTGATTTTTGGAGAAATATTTTTGCGTTTTTTATCAGATACCCTCAAAAATACCCTTATGGGAACCAGTTAGGAGGATCGGTGGTAGTCAACTGTTTACGGACAGTAAGTTAAGTTTTTCT
>NZ_LZDE01000047.1 GCF_002009015.1 Microbulbifer mangrovi
TTCGATCGGCATCAGGAACGGCATGTCTACTGCACGCTCCGGCTCCGGGATGTACTCGTCCAGGGTTTCTACCAGCTTCTTAACAGCGCTAGTACCCAGCTCGTCGCCGTCTTCACCGTTCAGCGCCATCAGGGCGGAGCCAGCGATGATCGGAGTGTCGTCGCCCGGGAATTCGTACTGGTCCAGCAGCTCGCGCAGCTCCATTTCAACCAGTTCCATCATCTCGGCGTATTCTTCAGAACCAACACCGCCACAGTCTTCTGCCAGCAGGTCAGCCTTGTTCAGGAATACAACGATGTAAGGTACACCTACCTGACGAGACAGCAGGATGTGCTCGCGAGTCTGCGGCATAGGGCCGTCAGTCGCGCCACATACCAGGATAGCGCCGTCCATCTGAGCAGCACCGGTGATCATGTTCTTCACGTAGTCGGCGTGTCCCGGGCAGTCTACGTGCGCGTA
>NZ_LZDE01000048.1 GCF_002009015.1 Microbulbifer mangrovi
TCGCCCCTGTTGCGGGCGTTATACGTCTAGAGGAAGAATGAAGAAATATCTAGCACTATTAATATTTGGTTTCTGCTTAAATGCTTATGCAGAGCAGAAGGCGACAGTTTTTGTCGGCGAGTCAAACTTTTCTATTGACGGCTCATCAGAAACATTTAGCAAGGAGTCATTGCTACAAGAGCTTAAAAAGCGCAGTTTGGACAGTGTTATTTTAGCCGTAGATGTTTGTGCAGGCCCCGTTCAGGTAGCAGATGCATATGTTGTTCTGCAACAACTAAATATTATGGACGTCGAACTCAAAGGGGTTGGTGAGCTTAAGTCAGGTGGGTGCGGCAACGTATAACAATCGCAGGCAGTTTGTTCCGGCGCTTCGCGCCTCCACGGGACAGCCAACGCTAAGCACATATTGTGCTGGTCGCTGCGCTTCCTTTTTAGCACAATATGTGCTTAGCATTGTCTGCCCCTGCTGCG
>NZ_LZDE01000049.1 GCF_002009015.1 Microbulbifer mangrovi
TCCCGCGGAGGGCCGAAGGCCTGTAGCTTTACTGCCTGGCATTGTTATGTATTGAACAACCACGCCGCGATACCAGATATAACTACCCCAAGAATAAGACCCGTAACCAAGGTTAGTGCTCTGATTTTGCTTTCATGTTGCCTAGCTTCTTTTAACTCAAGATCATGGATTTTGTTTTTTACGATCTGCAAAAATTGAGGATTAATACCTCTGAGACTAATTCGCTCTTCAGCAAAAACAAGATTTTCTAAATCCAATTTATCGATTTCACTTGAATCACCGCTTCCTAGATAGCGTTGAAACATAGAAATTATTTCTTTTTCACTTGGTTTCATATCCATGATCGTTTTTCTTGGAGCAATTGGACACATAACGCCTTGCGCAGCGGCGCTTACTTTCTGCATTTTTTGCGCGAAAATAGAAGCGTAGCGACGGCGCAAAAAGTGCACAAAGTGCACAAAGTAAGACGTCG
>NZ_LZDE01000050.1 GCF_002009015.1 Microbulbifer mangrovi
GCGGAGGCCCGAAGGGCCGTAGCGTCCTGCTTGCGTTTGTTATAAGTCTTCAACGGTAGCCGCAGAACGCAAAGACTACGCGACCACCCTCATAAATATCCAATGCATCACTACGATAGATATTATTTTCTCTATCGACTATGCAGGGGCCACCACCAAACGACCCCAAACGCACCACTTTCTCACCAGCAATCTGCTTTTCCAGTAGCTCTATAGCTTGCTCAAATTTTGTTCTGGTTAGAAATTTGGCGTGCTTGCTATAGCGCCTTGCATCATAGGACAGATGCAAGGTGAAGTGACTATCTCCCTCCAATTCTACGTACTCTAGCGTGTACGTATTTTCAGCAGTCTCGGACAAAGACACCAAGACTACATCCCTGCTATCACCACCTGCCAAAGAGAGCAAAGGAATTAAAAATAGTATTGCTGCGATTAGGGTTCTCATGACTTATAACGCCGCCGGCAGGGGCAGC
>NZ_LZDE01000051.1 GCF_002009015.1 Microbulbifer mangrovi
CTTTTTGTGGGTAAGACCAGTGCAGTAAGGAGAATAATTTGAAGTCATCAGAGAAGAGACCGGTTTTAGTCTGGCTAATATTTTTATGGTTCGTAGTGACTGGGATATCTGGTCTTTATCAGTTGTACGCACTTTATTCAGGGGATATAGAAATTCCTGCAGGCATGGAAAAGCCTGAGGGCGTACTTTACTACTTCAAAGGAATTTTTGGCGTAGTTCTTGCTGTGCTCGCTGCAACTCTACTGTTCCTGAGAAAGTCAGCGTCACGATGGCTGTTTCTAGGATTGTTTATTTTCACTGTCCTTTCAGGAGTTTTTACGCTTTTCACTCATGACTTTCCAGAAAGTCAATTCACTCTGATAAAGTATATTTCCGTAATTACTTGGATAATTTACGGGCTTATTGTGTGGTATGTTTTCACACTTGAGGAAAAGGGTTACTTCGTAGGGAGCCGCACATAACAATCAGCGGCAGAGC
>NZ_LZDE01000052.1 GCF_002009015.1 Microbulbifer mangrovi
AAGGTAAGCTGCCCCGCGGAGGGCCGCAGGCCCGCAGCTATTTGCCCGGCCTTGTTATAACTTTTAGTCACTGCTGCCGCCAGTGTCACCTGCCCCAAACTTATGACTACCACCATGTGCACCAGGAATTTCTTCACCGTTACTCCCAAAGCTATCCCTCTTTGGTGGCTCCTCCACAAACAGCCGATTTAATGGCCATGGAATATAGAACCTGCGAATCACTCCAGGTGAATGATCGTTTACAAGCGAAAGCACAATAGACGGCCCTAACACAGGGACTACCAATACAAATATTCCCTGCCCCCACCGCTGAATAGACGTGAGCTCTGGATCTAAGACCACATAAATAAGGGCAAGCAACGTAATCCATATTATGGATAGCGTTAAAAGCGAGACAGCAACCAGAAATAGAATATCCATACTTGCTCTTTAAGAGTTATAACGCTGCCAGCGGCGGCAGCTTACCTTGTGCGCGTTT
>NZ_LZDE01000053.1 GCF_002009015.1 Microbulbifer mangrovi
TACTTTGTGCACTTTATGCGCAGTCGCTTCGCTCCATTGTCGCGCATAAAATACACAAAGTAAGCCGCCCCTGAGCGCGGCGTTAAGCAACTTAGCCATGGAAACATTTGAACAAGGAAAGTTAATCCTAGAAGAGAAGATCAACGGGGTACTCTGGGAATTCCGGGTTAGTGAAATATTTCATCTTTCAGATGAAGAATATGCGCGAAATGAAGCGTATAACGATACTTTGGGAAATTATGAGCCGGAGAAGGAGTTGCCTACCGATCCCTCGGTTCGTATTACCGCTAGCTCAAAGTCCGGAGAATGCGTCCATTTAACATGGCTGCCACGTGAAAAAACGCTTTCACCACATGTATCAAAGGCCGGGTGGTCAAAAGGTCTGTTTTCCAAGGTAAAAGGGCTGCTTATAAATTGGGAGCTGCCAAATGCTTAACAATGCCAGGCAGTAAGGCTCCGGGCCTTCGGCCCTCCGCGGGA
>NZ_LZDE01000054.1 GCF_002009015.1 Microbulbifer mangrovi
CGGAATCACTTTCAACAGCTGATACAGGCGATTTACCAGCTCCCTCCGCTCGGGCACATTGGGCGAGTGAATATCGTAGATACCCGGGCCGATTTCATTGGGGTACCCTCCCCTCTCTCCGGCAAAAGCCTCCCGTAGACGCAGGTCTGAACGTGCGGACTCGATGGTGATGACATCTGCATCCAGCGCCACGATCGCATCCATGATCGCATTGAAGTTGGAATAGCACATGTGGGTGTGAATCTGGGTTTCCGCTTTTACTTCACTGCAGGTGTAGCGGAAGCAGCCCACCGCCCAGGCAAAGTAATCGTCGTGACCGGATACACGCAACGGTACCCCTTCACGCAGTGCCGGTTCATCGATCTGGATGATACCAATGCCCGCCGCTTCCAGATCCAGCACTTCTTCGCGCAGCGCCTTGGCAATTTGCAGGCAGCTTACCGCGCGCGGAATGTCCTCGCGGGGGAAGGACCAGTTGAGGATGGT
>NZ_LZDE01000055.1 GCF_002009015.1 Microbulbifer mangrovi
ATTTTCGCGCAAAACGCGCATAAAGTAAGCCGCCCCTGTGCGCGGCGTTATCTTTAATTTGGAATCAAACATCGATGAAAAATTTTGCTCTGGCTTTGCTTCTTGTCCCGTTATATGGATATAGTTCAAGCAACAACATTCCAGAAGAATATTGGGGTACTTGGGACAGGCATTGTAAGCAAGGTAGAGCGGCTACCGATTCTATCGTTCATATCCGTAAAAATGTCATTTATGGTTATGAAGAAAAGAAAGATATATTGAGTGTTTTCGTTCCTGAAGAAAACAAAATAGAAATCGAATATGCCTTTATCTATGATGGCGTTGAGTACACCGGGTCCTATGAATGGGAGCTTAGAGGCCAGTCTCTAGTTAGTATTCGTCCTCGGATAGGCGATGAGTGGATCATCTATAAATGTAAGGACTACGAGCCCTAAATAAAGATAACAAGGCCGGGCAAATAGCTCCGGGCCTGCGGCCCTCCGCGGGACAGCTTAC
>NZ_LZDE01000056.1 GCF_002009015.1 Microbulbifer mangrovi
CCGCCGCTGCGCACGGCGTTAAGTGATCATGAAAATTCGATATCGAAATTTTACAAGAGGTGGTGATAGTTACCCTTGGGCTACTCACGTTTCGGAAGAGCTAGTTCGTAAACCGAAAATATTAGTGATCTGGGAGTTCGCTCAATTTGTCATTGCGCTAGTGTGGGGAAGCCTTGTTGTTGCCAATGCCGAATCCTGGTCTGAGTGGATGCAGCTTGCTATTCCTGCCACCTTCTTGATCTCAGCCTTGTGCTTGGCACTTGATAAGTATTTTTATAGAGTGTTTTCGCTTGTGTCTGTATTTTCGACACTAGTTTTTATGGCCTATTTGAAGCCAAAAGATGAAGCTTTAGTTCTTGTGGTTGTGATAAGTGTGTTCTTGGTAGCCTTTTCAACCAGTATGTTTGTGGGGAAAAAGGCGAGGGAGTATTTCACGTGGTGCAGATCCATGTCTGGCCACACTTAACAAGGCCGGGCAGTTTGCTTCGGGCCTATGGCCCTCCGCGGGACAGCTTAC
>NZ_LZDE01000057.1 GCF_002009015.1 Microbulbifer mangrovi
TCGCCCCTGTTGCGGGCGTTATAACTCATTGGAGATTCTAGATGTTCGGCACAATTCTGGCTGGTGTTATTGTATTCATCATTAGCCAATTCATACTGAAGTTAATTTTGGAACCAATAGTATCTCTTAAGGAAAAGCTGGGGCTGTTATCGGCAAAACTACTACGGCATCAAAGTGCCATCGTTGGGGGTAGCGCCAGTAAAGATATTATCGATGAAATCCAGGAAGTGTCTGCAAGTGTATTGTCCTCTGCGAATGCAATACCTTTTTATCCTGCATTTTCTAAAATGTGTAAGATTCCAAGCGCTAGACAACTATTGGAAAGTTGTCGTTCACTGAATGTAGTTCTTGGAGATCTCTTTGAATTAACTTACGGTCAAAGCCCAAACGTAGAGTCTCCGAAAGAAAGAAGAGAAAGGTTGCGGTCAATTGGCTCTGGTTTAAGAATCACCACTACTTATGCAGTTTCTGGCGAGAAATAGTTATAACAATGCGAGGCAGTTTGTTCCGGCCCTTCG
>NZ_LZDE01000058.1 GCF_002009015.1 Microbulbifer mangrovi
AGCCGCCGCTGCGCACGGCGTTAGGGATTTTTCCAAAATTGCTACAAAAGGAGATTGATATGGCGAGTATGATTTATAAAACTTCAAAAGGACGTATCACAAGAAAGGTTTTTTTATATTTTGGTGCAATTCCATTCTTTGGAATCATGATATGCGCAAGTATTTTTGGTGCCGCAGTCGGGTTAAGTGACAAAGAAATTTCCAGAATGTTGGTTTTTATGGTCTTGGTGTTTGTCTATCCATGGGCGATGGTTTGCGTTAAGAGATTCCATGATGTTGGCTTCCCTGGCTGGGCCTTCGCGGCAATGCTAGTGCCATACTTAAATACAATCACGCTTATTTTCCTTGCTTGTTATCCAGGAGACAAAGGAGACAATAAATACGGCCCAGATCCCAAGAGGTCTAAGGTTGGAAAAGCAGAAGAGGCATAATCCCTAACAATCGCAGGCAGTTTGTTACGGCCCTTCGGGCCTCCACGGGACGCCCAACGCTATGCACTTTTTGTGCGGGTCGCTGCGCTCC
>NZ_LZDE01000059.1 GCF_002009015.1 Microbulbifer mangrovi
AACATCCCTGTTTTAGAAGGTCTTACAAAACAATACCCGGCAGCGGCACCTTTGCGTCTGGTTTCTGTGGAATAGTCGAAACCTTGGCGAATCAATCAGTCTGAGCGGCTGGTAACTTCCAGCAGGTGATAACCGAACTGGGTTTTCACCGGGCCGTGTACCTTGTTCAACTCATCGTTGAAAACCACCTTGTCAAATTCCGGCACCATCTGACCCTGGCTGAACTCACCCAGATCACCGCCATTGCGGCCGGAAGGACACTTGGAATATTGCTGGGCGATCTTTCCGAAATCTGCGCCGTCTTCAATCTGCTTTTTCAGATCCTGACACTGAGCTTCGCTTTCTACGAGAATGTGGCGGGCTGTTGCTTTTGGCACGGGAGTCTCCCTGAACTTTTGTTGAGTAAGTTTGTGAGCGGCAAGCTTAGTGGGTTCTGTTCTCGCAAGCCAGTTCACTAAAGAGCTAAATTTACGCAAGTGGATGCTAAGGTGCCGCTGCCGGGAACACTTTCGCGAGACCTTCTAAAACAGGG
>NZ_LZDE01000060.1 GCF_002009015.1 Microbulbifer mangrovi
GTCGCCCCTGTTGCGGGCGTTAAGGTGTCCATGAAAAAGATCACCGGTATACTGATATCTCTGTTGTCATTTTCATTAAAAGCCGAAGTTACGGTAGAGCAACTCGAAGAATTTGATGGTTGGGTATACGAACATTCAATACACACCGAGGAAGAAGTTTTAAATTTCGGCGAGCTTGTTGATGTATCGTCGAAAGAAACTAATACCAATGGTGGTATGGCTAAACTAAAGGAGTATAGTTTCATCAACGGCCACATCTCAGCCATTGTGTTTTCATCGGATAACGTCAGCATCTTGGGCATTCGATCTAGTGCGCCTGGGTATGAACTCAAGAATGGTATTTCCGTAGGAGACCCAAGTAGCATATTACAGTCTATGCCCATCTCGTCTGAGAGCGGAGAATACTGCGGAATTAATAATTGCGTAAAATTTGATTTGGATGATGGCGTTATCGCTAGTTTCACCATCGAGTTTTACGTGGACTAAAACCTTAACAAGGCCGGGCAATTCGCTCCAGGCCTTCGGCCCTCCGCG
>NZ_LZDE01000061.1 GCF_002009015.1 Microbulbifer mangrovi
TGCACTATCTGGACGGGCGCTTCGTTGCCTATGGCGGCTTCAATCACTACCCGGGGAATATGGTCTGGTGGTCCGAAGGGCTCGCTGAGTATCTATCCCTGGGCAATTACAATCCGGAGGCGGTACAGGTCGCCCGGGACCACAAACCGCGCCACCGCAAACCCAGCCTGGCGTCTGTGTTCGCGACCACCTACCGCGACAAAACCGATCAGGTATATCGCTGGAGCTACCTTGCTATCCGCTTTCTGTTCGAGCGTCACTACGATGAAGTGATCGCGATGACCAATACACTCAAGAACAACGATTTCGGCAGCTATACCGCGTACCTCAACAGCTGGGAAAGCAACTATGAAGCGGAGTACCAGAACTGGTTGAACGGACTGGTCAACAGCGGGGCGAGCGGAAGGCAGAAGGACAGTAAAAAAGAGCAGATGCTGCAGAAGCATTCCATGGCCGAGGAGAAGAGACGCAGCGGCGGTAAAGAGAAGTAACCGGATACTCAGGCACAAACAGAAAAGGGCCCCGCGGGGCCCT
>NZ_LZDE01000062.1 GCF_002009015.1 Microbulbifer mangrovi
CCAGCGAGTAACACAAAAGGTGCGCAGTGTTGGCTGTCGCCCTGCCGCTGCTTGTTAAGGCGATGTACCTCCGGGGTCCGATTCCAGCCCCGATGTACCTCACTCGAAGAATTTAGAATCATGACGCGTCATCATAGATAGTGATAATTGTTGCTTCGGAAGCAATACTACACTTTGGTGATTCATGATTCTCAGTTCTTATAACTTTTTTAATACGAAGATTTTTTTCTTTCTGTGGTGAGGACGGACCAAAAGTATAAACGCCTTGGTTTGTGACTTCAGCAAGGAGCTCGACATACAGTAGCTCCCTGAAACCTGATTTTTCCCTCTGGTACATAGCAGAAATATCGAGACCGCCACTTCCGTCTAGCCCGTAAACCTCACCCCCGCAACGATAAAACCCTATCCATTCTTCATCGTAAACCAAATACCCTTTGAATTTACTCTGATCCATTGCGCTAGCAATTACAGGCCAACTTAATATCAGTACACAAAGAAAGGGATTCTTCATTACTTGCCTTAACGCCGTGCGCAGCGGCGG
>NZ_LZDE01000063.1 GCF_002009015.1 Microbulbifer mangrovi
GTCGCCCCTGTTGCGGGCGTTAGATGAGTGCAGAGCATGAGCCTCTCAAGTGGAAACTTGTCTCTTGATGAATTATTGATGATTGATCAGATTGTGGTAGACGATGGCTCGTCTCCATTCTGGAACTTCGATAGATCTTGCGGCGGTGATCATCTAGGTTTCTATTACAAAGGCCAATTAATCGGCGCCGCTTGCATAATTTATAAAGGTACGGTGGCAGAAGTAGATAAATTATATTTATTGAAGAAGTGGCGTACAAAAATTCCAATAAGAAAGATTTGCCAATTAGTCATAACGGAAGCTCAAAGCAAAGGAGTTGCAAAACTTACCTACTGCGTTTTAGAGCCGGGACTCGAGCGACTCTGGGAGCGTGCGATTCAACCCTTCAGTGCTTTTGCGCTAGGCGAGGGTAATTGGGAGGTCCCGCTATGATACATCTAACAAACGCAAGCAGAGGGATAGCCAACGTTATGCATCTTTTGTGCGGTCGCTACGCTCCCATTTTTGCACAAAATGCACATAGCATTGTCTGCCCCTGCTGCG
>NZ_LZDE01000064.1 GCF_002009015.1 Microbulbifer mangrovi
AAGGTAAGCTGCCCCGCGGAGGGTCGTAGGTCCGTAGCTAACTACCCGGCTTGTTAATTACACTCATGGAGCGCTGATCTTGACTGAGCTGACCTCAACCGCTGCGCGGCTAAGCCAGCTCGCCAAATTTTCAGCTAAGTTGGATAGCCATACTTGTGCGTCAATAAAAATAGATGCTAACTGTCGTCGAACGACATCATTTTCAAAGTTCAATAACCCTTCAATTTCTGCAACCTCTTTCGCCTGAATTAAAGCTTTTGATAGAAGAAGTAGGTGCTCCGACGCTTCTAGGCACTCCCTTTTACTCAACTCCAGAATAGGAGACATAGAAAGGTCAACATTTGATCCGAGCACTGCTTCCTTCAGCAGGGAAAATACATCAATTTCTATGAAAATTGGGCTACTTGCAGTTTTGCCCTCAACTTGATGCTCTGGTGCCATTTCCACCAGCAGAGCACCATAAGGCTCTGAGCTTATTTCGAAGTTGAACATAAGCAATTAACGCCGCGCTCAGTCGCGGACAATTTTGGGCGCTTTATGCGCG
>NZ_LZDE01000065.1 GCF_002009015.1 Microbulbifer mangrovi
TCGCCCCTGTTGCGGGCGTTAGGTGCAGGAGTAATCATCGACATGAAATTCCACGTTGAGCTCAATGAGAATGAAGAAGCAATCTCTTTAGAGGAATTGCCAGCTTGGCTCGATCAAGTGGAAATCATGGATAAAGGTGAGCTTTGGCTAGGTAAAGGCGGCAAGGCAAACCCGTGGTGGAAAACATTTCTCGGCCTCCAATCTCAGCGTGTTGAACCACTACTCAGTCTAGAATGGTGCGACAATGGAGCATGTCTCTATTTCCATGATGAAAACTGGAGTGAATATAGAGTCCTTTCAAAGAATAGCTCAGTTCAATTTTCTCAAGATGTAAGAGCTGCGATTTCACACGGTGAAGAAAAGCCTGCACCACATGACGAGTGTATTGAAAAATCGATTGCTTTTAGCGCAGTTAGGGAAAGTATCAAGAGTTGGGAGCGACCAACGTGGTTGGAGTACAGGTACGTTGAGTAAGCACCTAACAAGGTGCGGCAGACCGACAGCTTACTTTGTGCACTTTTCGCACGGTCGCTGCGCTCCCATTT
>NZ_LZDE01000066.1 GCF_002009015.1 Microbulbifer mangrovi
CACTCACGAATTCCGTGCACCCAACGCTTGCCAAGTTGCTCGCAAGTGGCGCGTACAGTATGGCCGCTGCCTACCAGGGATTTAAACCGGCTTTCAAAATTTCTATTCAGGTAGGTCCATTGCTTTGGATCAATTTGCAGGCGATCCAGAATGGGAGGAAGCTTTTCGTTGATTGCTCCCCGCTTATCTTCTCGTAGGCAGCGTCCGCTCCAGTCCACCAGTTCAAAATAGTCCTCTAGCCGAAACGGTAGGCCTGTAGGCATGGGTTCTTTGGGATTCCCCACAAAAGGCAGCAGCGTGGTGGGCTGCTGTGCCTGTTTTGCAGAGAGGATACGTTGTTTGATTGAGGTATGGTCCGATGTCTCTGGGGTTTCGGCCATTTTCGCGCGGATTGGATTAAGGTCGACATAAGCCATACAGGCTGCCAGGGCCTTTTCGTCCAATAATGCTTGGGATTTAAAACGGCCCTCCCAGAATCGCCCGCTACACTGGTCTTCGCGATTGGCTTCCCGTGCAATGAACTCGTTCAAGTAGCGCATAAACCAACTGATATC
>NZ_LZDE01000067.1 GCF_002009015.1 Microbulbifer mangrovi
ACGTGCACAAGGTAAGCTGTCCCCCGGAGGGCCGAAGGCCTGTAGCGAATTGCCTGGCCTTGTTATAAGCATTTCCCATGGTCATGCTGGATCTGCCCCCTTCTTCTTTGTCTCTTTGCTAACCGAAACACATGAAATTAACAAAAAAATTCCGATGACAGTGCCGACTGGGAATACAAACAAGAGTAACACGCTAAAAATATAAGTAGCGTATAAAGCCGCTGTAACGCCGCGTCGAACGCCAATTTCCATGAGGTAAATAAAGCCTACAAATGGTAGGTATGCATATAGAGCTTTAACGTTTACGTTCCAAGAATTTGGCGCGATAAGAAAAGCTGCCAAACAAAGCAGACCAACAAAGATATAAATCCACTTGATTAAACCTAAGTGGCGAGACAATTTAGCACTTGCAGATTCCATATCAATCGTTCCTCATATCCTTATAACGCCGTGCGCAGCGACGGCTTCCTTTGTGTGATTTTCGCGCAAAAATAGGAGCGAAGCGACTGCACAAAAAGCGCACAAAGCAAGACGTCGGTCTGCCGCACCTTGTTA
>NZ_LZDE01000068.1 GCF_002009015.1 Microbulbifer mangrovi
TAACACAAAAGGTGCTCCGCGCTAGCTGCGCCAGCGCTGGGCGTTGAGTGAAGAAAAAGAATGAACTTATGTGGCAATGTTTTCTGGAATCAATCGATTTAATTACCAAGATCGCACAAACGTTGATAGCTGGGTTTGTTGCTTGGTTAGCATGGAGAACTTTCGTTAAGGAGGAGACCCAAGAGGCTGAGAATTTCACTGATGATCCATCAGTCGATCAAAGCGTAACAGAGTTGAAAATTTTCGAGACGTCAAATCAAACAACTACGTTAAAGCGTACGATCAATGGAATCGAATGCCACCTTGATGACCGACGTCCAAACAAAAAGCAGGGGCACCGCTGGACATTAACGCCCAACATGGTTAAAGAAATACTTGAAAGCGGAGATATCTACGTAAACCCTAGTTACAAATTGCGAACTGGCTATTTATCAATAGGGGCACACACTAATTGGTTGTATTCAAAAAAGTTGTTTCCTGAGCCCGCAGGATTACATCATAGAGTTATTGAATTACTGAAGACCGTGGGCGCTTAACAAGGTGCGGCAGACCGACG
>NZ_LZDE01000069.1 GCF_002009015.1 Microbulbifer mangrovi
AGCCGCCCCTGCTGTGGGCGTTATGTTTCTTAAAGTAATGAGCAAATCACTAGATAGAATTGCATTTGAATACTGGGCAGGAGTTGGCTCAAAGGCTGATATTGAATCCTGGGCTGAGAGCGAACTCAGGAAAGATGAGCCCCATCCTGATGCTTGTGAAATGTTTCAACTGTCTGAAGATGAAGCAAAAAAACAATCTCTCAGGCTAGCCGAAGAAATATTCAAATTTAAGCCCATTTCAGAGAAGGGGGAGACGTGGGCAAAGGGGCTATTGAAGCAATATTGTGAAAAATTACTAAATGAAGAAATAGCCCCTTATGAGTTCTGTCGACTGGTTCAGCTGTTTGATGCTAGCTTTCTAGGTATGCGCACGTTAGATGATGGTTCGCTAGAATATCCTGATTGGCTTGGTGATCTTTGGAATAACTGTGATTGGTGTGATGAAACTTGGACATGCTCTAACTCGCCACACTTGATTGAGGAAACCCGCAAGGTTCTGCGCGGTGAAACATAACAAGCGCAAGCAGAATACTCCGGCCCTTCGGGCCTCCGCGGGA
>NZ_LZDE01000070.1 GCF_002009015.1 Microbulbifer mangrovi
GGCGACGTCCTGTCGCCGACGCTTCTGAAACCCCATCCCCGGCACTCGGCCTTACATTCAAATTTCTGTGCTCTTACCGCCTTAGGTTGGCGGTTATTTTCCGTAATTCAGTGCGGCGATAAACAATGCAATCCAGCCGCCGATCAGCAGGGTGCCACCCAACGGCGTGATGGGACCCAAGATCCTGGGGCCGCCGAAGGTCAGGCCGTACAGACTACCGGAGAAAAACAGGATGCCAATCGCAAACAGGGCACCGGCCACGATCAAAGAGGTTTTCGCTCCGACCTGATAAATCAACACAGCCACGGCGATCAGTGCCAAGGCGTGAATCATCTGGTAGTGCACACCAGTTTTATAGGCTTCCAGAAGGTTTTCCGCGACTTTATCCCGCAGGCCGTGAGCACCAAAAGCGCCGAGAACAACTCCGGTACCACCAAAAAATGCGGCAAGTAACAAATACAATTTGGCCATCGTTATTCCTTTCGTTCTGGCTTACGAAGTAATTCAGCTGAGCGCGAAGGGGGAGCGCTGGGTACGGGTTTTCAGAAGCGTCGGCAACAGGGATGTTG
>NZ_LZDE01000071.1 GCF_002009015.1 Microbulbifer mangrovi
CGCGGAGGCCCGAAGGGCCGGAGCTTCACTGCCTGTGATTGTTAGAACTTACCGGCGGTCTACTTTGCCGTAATGCGCTTTACTACTTATATACCCTGCGAAAAGTACACAGACCATCGACGTAAACCTCCCAAGAATCTCCTTTATTGTAATAGGAGTTTCAAGCTGACCATCTGAAGTCTTTTCTAAGTATTGAATGAGAGGTAACAAATCTTCTTTTTGTACAGAAAAATCGATTCTATGGCTGAGCTTATTTCTGATTGAATTCATGTGTTTTATTGCAGGAATACAGTCGTATTTATCAGAAATTTTAAATTTAGAAAGTAAAGAGACTTTCTGACCGAATGTCTGCCTAGCGGAATCCCAATCTAGTGCCGGATGTTCAATCTTAAGGTACTCGTCAAGATAGTGCTCAATTACGAGATGACAAGAGAGAAAATAGCCCAAGGATTCATAATCAATTTTTTCTATTCTGCTCCACTCGACTGAACCGTTGATAATCTCGGAGACTTTTGGAGGTAGAGTTAAGTCGTTCATACTTTGTTCTAACAGTTTTATTCAAAAGCTCCAGAT
>NZ_LZDE01000072.1 GCF_002009015.1 Microbulbifer mangrovi
AGCCGCCCCTGCTGTGGGCGTTAAGTGTATTTACAGTCCGAGGGGCTGAGCGCAATGAAAATCGATGTCCCTTTAAACGAGTTTCCTAAAGATATCCTCCAAGCGGAAGCATCAGTACAGCAATTCTTAGAGGAAAACGCGGGGAAAAGTGCCATACCAGTCGTATGGGATCTTTGGAGTATTTTCTCCTCGGTAATAGACTCCTTGGTGGAGTTTCCATACCTGCATGGCTTACGCCCGAAAGGCTACGGTGTTAATGAAGAAGTGATAACCTCGAAGAAAATAACCTTTAGAGGTGTGAGCACCTTCGCTAAAGGAAGCTTAGCGGAGGAATTAAAATGGTTTCAGGTAGATATCTCGCGTGGAGCTGACGTTTTACTATATTCTTTCAAGTTGTATCGTACATCTGATGATAGAAATGCAGGAATCTATTTGGGGAAAACGTATAAAGGCTGGGAGTTTTCATCCTGGCTGTAGCAGTCTTCAAGTTCTCAGGTCCGGTGTAGAATACACTGAACAAGCGCAAGCAAGATGCTACGGTCCTTCGGACCTTCGCGGGACGCCCAACGCTATGCA
>NZ_LZDE01000073.1 GCF_002009015.1 Microbulbifer mangrovi
CCTGTTTGCGACGCTCCTGAAAAGCTCCACCCGGCACCCGCCCTTCGCATTGGGCTTTTGTACTCCGTACCGCTGAGCCTGGATCCTGCGGGGTTGGCGGAGACTGATCAGTCTTGCGATTCGCGCAGAAACCTGTGGATCTGCCGGCGCTGCTTTTTGTTGGGGCGCTCGTGGGAAATCGTTGCATTGTTGGCTTTGCGTTCCGCCGCAAACTGTTCCCGCTTGGCGACGCTTTCCTCGGTTTCCCGATACAGCGTCTGTGCGATATCCGCCCCGCGTCGCTGGTCGGAGAGAGCGATGACTTCTACGACTTTCTCATCCCATCCCTGACGGATAGTGAGGAGCATGCCGGTGGAAATGTCTTTGCTGGCTTTCACCCGCTGGCCTTCGGCGTGCACCTTGCCGCCTTCGATCGCCTGTTTGGCAATGCTGCGGGTTTTATAAAAACGTGCGGCCCAGAGCCACTTATCAATACGTACTTTGTCCATTAAAAATCAGAGCTACTTACCAAAACTACGAAGTAAAAATCCAGATGCCGAGGGCGAGTGCCGGGCAAGGGTTTTCAGGAGCGTCGCAAAC
>NZ_LZDE01000074.1 GCF_002009015.1 Microbulbifer mangrovi
GTCGCCCCTGTTGCGGGCGTTAAAGACTCAACTATGGAATCACCTAAAGAATTTCTAGCGGCCGTAGAAGCTGAAGATGATATAGGGCTCGTGATTCGAGCACACATCTTAATCGAGGAGCAGCTGAATAAAATGTTTGATACATTTTTTCTCAGACCTGAGTACCTTGAAAAAATGAACCTCGATTATCACCAAAAGGTCCATCTTGCAATATCTAGCGGTTTAAGCCCGCTGCTAGAAAAGCCTCTCAAGAGTATTGGTTCTATTAGAAATAAATTTGCGCACCAGTCAGATCAAATTTTGGACTCGGGGATAGTTAATAACTTATACAAAAGCTTTGATAACGAAAGCAAAAATAATTTTCATAAAACATGGAAACTAGTTTCGGATAACAACGATCCTGAAGAGGTGACTAGTTTTAACCAGCTTGATCCTAAGGAGCGGTTTAGGCTTATGGCTATCATTATTCATAAGTATCTACGTATCTGCCTGAATGACCTGAAGCGACGGAGCGGTCTTTAACAAAGCAATGCAGCCGACGTCGTACTTTGTGCACTTTTTGCACGGTCGCTGCGCTCCCATTT
>NZ_LZDE01000075.1 GCF_002009015.1 Microbulbifer mangrovi
CGCCCCTGTTGCGGGCGTTATGCATATGAAAACTGAAAGTTATCGGTCTATTGCTGGAATGATTTTTTGCCCTTGGATATTGGTAGCTGTATGGTCGCTGCCGTATCTTAGCCATTCCGCATTCTCCAAATGGGTGGTTATCAATACTTTTTTTGCATTTACCGTGTTCTTTTTCACGGCTGCTGTTTCGCACGTGATTCTGAAGACTTTTTGCCTTACCAAAGGGTGGCATTATCCGGTGGTAATGTTCTTTGTGTGTCTCATATTGTACTTCGGTTTCTCTACTTTCAGTGCCAGTGGCTATGATGAGCTATATCATTCACAGACGCAGATCGTGGAGGATGGAAACGTTACCAAAGCCGGCTATGTTCTTAACTTCTGGAATTCTGTTTCGGGTTCATTGCTTTCTGCAGGTATGTTTTTCGTGTTTTGGCTAATTGCTGTGTGGAAGCCACGGAGCGCAGTATGAAATGCATAACAAGGTGCGGCAGGCTGACGGCTTACTTTTTGCATTTTTTGCGCAGTCGCTTCGCTCCTATCTTCGCGCAAAAAACGCATAAAGCAAGCCGCCGCTGCGCACGGCGTT
>NZ_LZDE01000076.1 GCF_002009015.1 Microbulbifer mangrovi
AGGTGCGTAGCGTTGGCTGTCGCGCTGCCGCTGCTTGTTAGCTGTTTGCTTGCTCATAACTTAGTCCTGAGACCTTTAGAGACAAGATTTCACCTAAGAGATCTTCGCTCAAAATTATCCCTGGTGTTAGATTAGAACCTTCATCTGCTGTATCGCCAAATTTCAAATCTGTAGCGTACAGACCGCTCTTTGACAATTTACGTTTTAAGTATGCAGGAGAAACACCTATAACATATGAGTTGTTGCCACAAAGAGAACACTTTGGGCCAAATTTCGTTTTTCGTATTGCTGAATCAAATTCGACTTTGACTTTTGGGAATACATAGTAGTACTTGCCAGATTTTTCAAAATTTGACTCATCTACATATTTTACGAGCTCTAGAAATACTCTTTCAGAGATTACCAACTCGTTATCATAAGTTGACGAAAAATCATACATTATTTCGCTCAAGGGCAAGCGAGAACTCTTTTCACGATCAATTATTCCGCACTCCATGCATCGGCAGGCAGCGCTTTTATCGTATGCATATTGGCCATTATCTCGGCCGAAGATTATGAAGCTCTTCATCGTTATTTCAGCTAACGCCCGCAGCAGGGGCAGAC
>NZ_LZDE01000077.1 GCF_002009015.1 Microbulbifer mangrovi
GCGAAAATGGGAGCGCAGCGACCGCGCATAAAGTGCACAAAGTTGGCCGTCGGCCTGCAGCGCATTGTTAGAAATTTTTATCAGCGTGGAGTGGTAGGCCTACGTCGCGGGCCACCCTCTCAGCGAAGCTCAAGGCTTCGCTCTTCCCAGTACTAGACCTTGGATACTTGGCCAGCAACATATTAATATCAAAACCGCCAGAATAATCGTTAGTTGTATTCTTTCCAACTAAGTTGACCTCATAGAATCTGCGTGATCGATCATCAGTGGAAGGACCATCAGAATTCTCGATTACTCTTACATACTTATACAAGCTCAAAGAAATCTGCGTTTTCGACTCTATGAAGAGCCATTTTTTAAAATTTATGACAGCGCGTTTTTCTGTATCGATGAACCTTTCAGCCTTGCCAAAAAATGTGATCACACCAACTGCAGTGATTAGTAACCCTGCAATCAAAAATCCTGCACTTCCCGACGTGATGCCAGGAAGTAGAAAGCCCCCGCCTCCGAACAGAATTGCAAATACTCCTAAAAACTTTGGAATGGAATTCTTCGCGGGCTGATAAATTTTCATTCTTTGACGACTACGATTTCTAACGTTCGGTTTAGGGGCGGCT
>NZ_LZDE01000078.1 GCF_002009015.1 Microbulbifer mangrovi
CGTCCCGCGGAGGCCCGAAGGGCTGGAGCATTCTGCTTGCGTTTGTTAGGCAGTTGCTCTGCACACGCTCAATTAGAGCCACCCTTGCCTTTTGGCCTCCTCAACCTCCGCTTTCTTTTTTACTTTAAGTCGGTTTTTTTGATCCAACTTGTCATAATCTTTGTTTTTCGCGAAATATGGGCCTGCGTTTTCACCATAATAGTCTTCGTGAGTGAAAGCCATAATCCAAGCCATGTTTTCGGGGAAAACATAATATTCGGAAGCCTGAGCATTCTCCGGCTTTGTATTAGAGAGAACAGCAAGCTTAAAGTTGTCCGGAAGTACAACGTATCCTGGTGCTACTTGAGCCTCGTAAGCTTTGATTGCAGCTTTTCCACTTAGCGCCGGATATACTCCCTTTGGGAATACAGCCCACAAATAGGGCAAGGCACGCAACTTAGGCTTTACTTGGTCCGGATAAAATACCTCCAACCAATCTTCTTCCCACTTCTCCGTCCGCGCCCGGCTATAAACTTCTTCCACTTCATCCGGCTCAATTTCAACGGGAGCTGAAAATGCTCTTTCCATGTGGTTTGCCTAACGCCGCAATCAGTCGCGGCTTATTTTGTATGCTTTTTGCACGAAAATGGGAGCGCAGCGACCGTGC
>NZ_LZDE01000079.1 GCF_002009015.1 Microbulbifer mangrovi
CCCGGCTTGCGGCTCGCCTTGATAATCAGGTTGCCATTTTCGACCGACGAGTTTGGTCTGTAAAATTCGGTCAGGTCGGGGCCCAGCCACGGGTTGATAAAGCCTTCACTCCAGCGTTCAAAGAAAGCTTCACTCTTACCAAAAGCGGCTGCGTCGTAGTTGAAATCATCCGACAGTGATTGGAGTTCCCAGGTATTACCTTCTCCGGGGTCGGCGGGTACAGGGATTCCGTCCCAATCTGCGGCAAGTACAGTTGATGACAGGGCGATGGCGGTCATTGCGATAGCAGTGGTTTTCATGGCGTTGTTCCTTTTGCCCCATGCCGGGGGCGACGGTTATTTTTGTGGGCTCATTAATTGGCTGTGAGGACTAATCTGTCCAGATTCCATTGCCAATCGTTTGTGCCTCCGCCGTACAGGCGTAGCTGATGGGTACCCGCGCTCAGGTAAACCGAACCGCCCGCGAGAGGCTGAAAGTTGTCCCAGCCCACATTGGGAACGGCCTTTTGTGTTTTGTTGACCCAGCTTCCACCCTCGAATAACAGAAAATCGACTTGGCCACCGGCTACGCCGGTGCCGATGTAATAGGTAATGTCGTAAGTGCCCGCTTGGGCAACGGAGATGGAATAGTCTGCGAAGTCGCCTTTGTTGACGTAGTTG
>NZ_LZDE01000080.1 GCF_002009015.1 Microbulbifer mangrovi
TTTGGTGGGTGTCCTTTTTATCCTACGTCCTCCGGATCGCTTGGATCAATGAAGGTCCGGAAGCTCACCGCCGCGAACCGGGTGCCTACCTCGTCCTCGGTCAGACGATAGGTTCCGGGCTTGGCCTCGACATACATGTAGTGATCCTGGTTGACCACCTGCATGGACTGGTAACGCCCATCAATCTCGGGCAGGGTGATCTCGGCAGGTTTTGACAGGTCGAGTATCAGCGAGGAATAAATGGTATCCACGTTCATGCGGATCACCGGCTGGTCGTCGAGATCCACTGTTTCACGCTGGTGGACAATCTTGCCCACCTCGAGTCCGAAGGACTTGATGTTCTCCCGGATCATATGATCCGTCTCGGCGCGCACGAGATTGTCGATGGTCACGGGTTGGGTGGCTTCCACGGCAAACGCGAGGCAGGGCAGCAGCACTACGAGGACTGCGATCATATGGGTGGTTGTCTTCATGTGTTCATCTCCAACAGGCCGGACAACGGGACACGCATAGAAGGTAGGACAACGGTAGGACAACGGGACACCCATAGAAGGTAAAGGATAAAGCACCCTACGCCAAACACTTGCATTTAATATCACCCACTGCACAATACTGGTTATGCATACAGCATCATTGGCAGCCATGACCCAGCCACGACCAAACCTGATTGATCCAAGTACAACGCCCTACTATCACTGCGT
>NZ_LZDE01000081.1 GCF_002009015.1 Microbulbifer mangrovi
CGGCAGTCGTAGCTGCTGGTGGTGGGCTGCGAGCCGTAGCGTACATACAGGTCACCGTCACCGCTGCCGCCGGACATCAATACCTCGAGCGACGCCATGCCGCTGTTCACGTCCAGGGTGAAGTGCTGCCAGCTGCCGCTGCTGCCGGATACGTTGGTTTCGGTCCAGCCGCTGGCACCGCCGCCGCTGCTGCCCTCATCGAAGCTGCCTACCAGGCTGACGCTGGAGAAGCTGCTGTAGGCGCGCACCATCACGTAGTAAGTACCGGCCTGAACATTGCTGATGGAGCAGGTCTCGTTGTTGCCGTTCAGGTAGGGACGACAATCGTACGCGGAGGTGGTGGGCTGGCTGCCGTAGCGGACATAGAGATCCGCATCGCCGCTACCGCCGGAGATCTGGAAGCTCAGGTTGGATGCGCCTGCAGGTACTTCCAGGGTGTAGAGCAGCTCACCGCCGGTGCTGGCGGACAGTCCGGTTTCCGCAACGCCGTTGGACAGCTCGCCGTCACCGGGTTCTGGATCCGGGTCCGGGTTGCCGCCACCATTGGCCGAGTTCACCGCGGCTGTTGCATCGACAATACCGCTACCACACTGGCTGCAGGAGCCGGGGAAGCTGCGCGCGGTGTTTTTGAGGATGGTTTCCACTTCGGTAGGGGTAATACCGCTATCCACCGCATATAGCAGTGCCGCCGCACCGGCTACATGAGGAGCCGCCATACTGGTGCCCTGGTA
>NZ_LZDE01000082.1 GCF_002009015.1 Microbulbifer mangrovi
GGTTCACGGCGTGTCTCACAAGGGGTTTACCGGCAGCAGTGCCGCCACAGTACGACCTGACCGCCACCTCAGGACTTTCCGCACCGAAAACCCGAGAACGAGCAGGTTGAACTTTCCCACCAAACTGCTAACTTGCGCCCAAATTCTGACCGACTGGAATGATGCTCTAATGGCTGAATACGTATACACAATGAACCGCGTGGGCAAGGTTGTTCCGCCCAAGCGTGAGATTCTGAAAGATATTTCCCTGTCCTTCTTCCCCGGCGCCAAAATCGGTGTTCTCGGCCTGAACGGTGCCGGTAAGTCCACCCTGCTGCGCATCATGGCCGGCGTCGATCAGGACTATAACGGCGAAGCCCGCGCCATGCCCGGCATCAAGGTCGGCTACCTGCCCCAGGAACCGCAGCTGGACCCGGCCAAGAACGTGCGCGGCAATGTCGAAGACGGCATGCGCGAAGCCATCGACGCCCTCGCCGGCCTCGAGCAGGTCTACGCCGATTACGCCGAGCCCGACGCCGACTTCGACGCCCTGGCAAAGAAGCAACAGCAGTTCGAAGACGTGATCCAGGCCTGGGATGCCCACAACCTGGAGCATCGCCTCGAAGTCGCCGCCGACGCCCTGCGCCTGCCGCCGTGGGACGCCGACGTGAACAACCTGTCCGGTGGTGAGAAACGCCGTGTGGCCCTGTGCCGCCTGCTGCTGTCCCGCCCCGACATGCTGCTGCTGGACGAGCCCACCAA
>NZ_LZDE01000083.1 GCF_002009015.1 Microbulbifer mangrovi
AGCTGCCGCTGCTCGCGGCGTTACGTGATGGTAGCTAAACATTGAAAATTCTATTTCTACCAGGAATGGATGGAACGGGTTTGCTCTTCAACGAGCTAATTCAGAATATCCCGAAAGAAATAGACCTTGAAGTTGTTTGCCTCAATGAAATGCAGGCCGTGAGCTACCGCCAGCAGGCTGAGGAGATAGCTGGAAAAATTGGATCTTCAAACGTTGTGGTGGTTGCTGAATCATATTCGGGAAGAATTGCGTATGAATTATGCAATATCCTTGGCGGTAGAGTCTCGAAAGTAGTTTTTATAGCTAGCTTTGTTTCCCGTCCCGGAAAGCTGGCAAGGTTTGCTGCCTCCCTGCCGGAGTCTGTTATTAAGCCTAATCTGTTTCCAAACTGGCTTATGAAAATGCTATGTTTTAACGGCCTTGGCAAAAGGGCGCTAATGGATCAAGTTCGCCAAGCTATCGCAGAGGTTGGGCCAAGCACGTTAAAACAGCGTTTATTGAATATTGCTGAACTTGATGAGCCAAAAGGTCATCTACCAACTGCAGCCGTGTATATCCGGCCAACAAATGATCGCTTGGTTTCATATGATGCAGTCAAAGTTTTGGGTAATATCTATCCCCACTTAAGTATCGAATCTGTGGAAGGCGGACACTTCATTGCACAAACGGCCCCGGAATCGTGTGCGAGGGTCATAGTCCGTGCCACAACCACGTAACAAACAGCGGCAGAGCGACAGCCAACG
>NZ_LZDE01000084.1 GCF_002009015.1 Microbulbifer mangrovi
CCGCGCAGTACTTCCACGCGCTCAAGGTCGAACAACTGGATCGCGGAGCCGGCCGGGTTGCCGCGGTAGACGTCGTCTACATAGATGGATACCGGGGATTCCCAGGAGTCGGAGAAATTCACGAGGCTGATACCGCGCAGGCTGACGGAAGGGCTGGACGCTTCGCCGAAGATGGCGAAGAAGTTCATATTCGGTACCTGCTGGGTAATATCCAGTCCTTCTTCAAAACCCATTTTATCGATCGCGTCCCCGGAAAATGCGCTGACGGCGACGGAGACGTCTTGCATGGACTGCTCGCGCTTTTGTGCCGTCACGGTGACTTCTTCCAGTACGGATTGCTGGGCGAGGGCGCTGCTGGCTCCGAGGGTGCCTGCGAGCGCAATGGCACTGAACAACAGTGTGCGGCCGGGCAGGGTGAGTCTGGGTGCTTGTGCGTCAGAATGGTGAAGCTTGCTGCGGTTTGGTGCAGTCATGTTTTCTCCTTGTGATCACGCGTGTTCCGTTGGTATCCGAGCTGGATTGCGCGATTGAATAGCGGGCGTCTTTGCCCGGGGTGCACGACGATGTTGCATCGTTGTGATTGAACTGGTGCTCTTGCAAAAGAGATCCAAGAAAAAAAGAGCGCCATAATGGCAAAGCTCTGGAATTACCCTACCAAAAGTTACAGTTTGATCGCAATTTTGTTTCTTGTGTGGGGCGGTAGGGGCGAAAGTCTAATCGCAGTGTGGTGGCGGCAGAGTACTGGGTACCTGTTTTCAGAACCGAGCTAGGCGCC
>NZ_LZDE01000085.1 GCF_002009015.1 Microbulbifer mangrovi
ATATGCAGGTGGCGGCGATCTACATCTATGATCACGCCCTAACGCCCCAGGAAATGAGTACCCTGAGCGAAGAGCTGACCGGGCACTTCCTGTCCCAGCCGGTCATCGGAGAGGCCCCGGTTGCCCAAAGTGATATCACCGATGTCGTTCTGGGGAGCGAAACCCTGATCGACGTGTTGAGTAACGATAGTGATGCCGACGGTAGCCTAGCCGTGAATACTGTCACTCTTGTTACTCAACCGTCATTCGGTATCGCCGAGGTTGACACCGAAACCGGGCAAATCACCTATCGTCATGGTGGCGCTTCAACAAGTACTGACAGTTTCAGTTACACCGTTAAAGATGACGCTGGCAATAGCTCAAACATCGCAACGGTATCCATTGGTGTGCTGACACCAGATGCAATGGTCACGATTACCTCCCCTTCAGATGGGGAGACCATCAACTCGACCGACGTTGTCGTCACCTATACGGTTTCCGGCACTGACTTTGATCACCTCCACTTAAGTCTGAACGGTGAAGGCCATAACACCATCACCGACTTGACCGGGACCTATACCTTTTACGGGGTCGAAGCCGGCTCCCACACCCTGACAGCACAGTTGGTTAACTCTACCCACCAGCCGCTGGTTATTGCAGATGCGGTCGATACAGTGACCTTCACGGTAGAAAATGACGGCATACCTGAGGCGCCTGTGGCTGCCGACGATACAGCCGCCCTGTCTACCGGCGCAAACGTCGCAATCGCGGTACTGGATAACGATAGTGACGCCAATGACGACCTGGACAT
>NZ_LZDE01000086.1 GCF_002009015.1 Microbulbifer mangrovi
AGGGATGGGTTTACGGCGTGTCTGGCAAGGTTGCCCAGCCAGCTGCGCCGCCACGGAGCTCGCCGGCAACTAAAAGGCAAGGACCCTAAAAATGCTCAACCTTAAAAATCCCAACCTGCTGCGCAAACAGTCCTATATCAACGGCCAGTGGTCTGATGCGGATTCCGGCAATACTCTGGACGTAACCAACCCCGCGAATGGCGAAGTCGTCGCCACCATTGCCAGCTGTGGCGCCGACGAAACCCGTCGCGCAATCGAGGCTGCCAACGCCGCCTGGCCCGCCTGGCGAGATCTCACCGTCAAAGAACGCGCCAAGGTTCTGCGCGACTGGTACAACCTCATCATCGACAACGTCGACGACCTGGCAGCAATCCTCACTGCCGAGCAGGGCAAGCCGCTCTCCGAAGCGCGCACCGAAATCATTTACGGGGCCAACTACCTCGAATGGTTCAGCGAAGAGGCCAAGCGCGTCTATGGCGACGTAATCGCCCCCCCGAGCAAAGACAAGCGCATCGTCGTCGTCAAACAGCCGGTGGGCGTGACCGCCTCCATCACCCCGTGGAACTTCCCCAGCGCCATGATTGCGCGCAAAGTCGCTCCGGCACTGGCTACCGGCTGTACCTTTGTCTCCAAGCCCGCCTCGGAAACCCCGCTGTCCGCCCTGGCGATGGCTGTGCTGGCCGAGCAGGCCGGCGTACCCAAAGGCGTATTCAACGTGGTAGTGGGCAAAAGCTCGCGGGAAATCGGCGCCGAGATGACTGGTAACCCGCTGGTGCGCAAATTCACCTTTACCGGCTCCACCGCCGTG
>NZ_LZDE01000087.1 GCF_002009015.1 Microbulbifer mangrovi
TATGTGATCGACAAGATCGAAAATTTTGACGATCCCGCGTTTCCGGGCGAAACCATCAGCTGGGACATTGTCGTGTCCAACGAAGGTAATCAGGATGGTACCGGTGTTGTGGTCACCGATACCCTCCCCACCGGCGACTTCTTTGACGCGGGCTTTATCGCCAGTGACGGCGGTATCGTGGATCTCGATGCCGGCACCGTAACCTGGAATATCGGCGATCTGGCCGCAGGCGATTCCATCACCCTGACACTCACCACCACCGTCAATGAAAACGTACCGCCGTTCCTGTTGCCCCAGCAGGTGAATTCCGTATCGGTAACCGATGACGGCACCAACGGACCAGACCCGACCCCCGAAAACAATACCGATGAAGAGCCATTCGATATCACTGAAGTGGATCTGGCGATCGCCAAGGACGACGGCGGTATCACCACCACACCGGGCGGTTCGGTTACCTACACCCTGGACTACGCCAACATTGGCTCGGCACCGGCGGAAGATGTAACGATTACCGAAACGCTACCGGAAAATACCACCTTTGACGCGGCCAACTCCGATCCGCGTTGGGTAGTACAGTCCGACGGCACCATCACCCTGGATCTAGGTACCCTGGCCGACGGTGAAAGTGGCAGTGTGACCTACACCGTGATCGTCGATGACCCACTGCCGGCAGGCGTCGAAGAGATTCTGAACGAGACCGAAATTTCCTATGCGGATGGACGTGGTCCAGACCAGAACCTGAGCAACAATTCCGATGACGACAACACACCTGTCATTGCCCAGCCAGACTATGTGATCGACAAGATCGA
>NZ_LZDE01000088.1 GCF_002009015.1 Microbulbifer mangrovi
TTGGCGTTGTTGGCGTGCAGGGTACACAGGCACAGGTGGCCGGTTTCGGCGAAGGCGATGGCGTGGTCCATGGTTTCGCGGGAGCGCACCTCACCAATGAGGATGACGTCGGGTGCCTGTCGCAGGGTATTTTTCAATGCGGTCTCGAAGGAGTCGGTGTCGAGGCCGACTTCGCGCTGGGTGACGATACAGCCGCGGTGCTGGTGGATGAATTCGATGGGGTCTTCGATGGAGATGATGTGACCCTTCGAGTTTTCATTGCGATGGCCGATCATGGAGGCCAGCGAGGTGGATTTACCGGTACCGGTTGCACCCACGAAGATGATCAGGCCGCGTTTGGTCATGGCCAGTTCTTTGAGCTGTTCTGGCAGTCCCAGTCCGTCGATGGTAGGGATCTTGGTTTCGATCCGACGCAGTACCATGCCGACGAGGTTGCGCTGGAAGAAGGCGGATACCCGGAAGCGGCCGACGTTGCGCAGGGAGATAGCGAAGTTGAGCTCTTTGCTTTCGGCGAACTCTTTTTTCTGGCGGTCGTTCATGATGCCGACGACCATCTCGCGCGCTTTTTCCGGGCTAAGCGGGGAGCTGCTGACGGGAACAATTTTACCGTGCAGTTTGATGGACGGCGGGACACCGGCGGTGATGAACAGGTCGGAGGCGCCTTTCTCGGTTACCAGCTGTAAGAGTCGTTCGATTTCCATTTGTTATATACCGCGTCGGGTGTTTGGTCTTTTCGAATACCGGGAGAGCATTTGTTCTCTGCCCCGGTGGCGGCGGGGCACCGGTTATAGTTTTTCAGGACCGCTGTGAACCCA
>NZ_LZDE01000089.1 GCF_002009015.1 Microbulbifer mangrovi
ATTGTGGATACCTGGTGGCAGACGGAAACCGGTGCTCACCTGATTACCCCGCTACCCGGTGCCATCGATCTCAAGCCAGGTTCCGCTACCTTCCCATTCTTCGGAGTACAACCGGCGCTGCTGGACGAGAAGGGGCAGGAAATCGACGGCGAAGGCGAGGGCGCACTGGTAATGAAGGCCAGCTGGCCGAGCATGATCCGCAGTGTGTTTGGCGACCACCAGCGCATGATCGACACCTATTTCTCCACCTTCCCGGGTTACTACTTCACCGGCGACGGCGCGCGCCGCGATGCCGATGGGTACTACTGGATTACCGGGCGTATCGACGATGTGCTCAATGTCTCCGGCCACCGCCTCGGTACCGCCGAGATCGAAAGTGCAATTGTGTTGCACGAGGACACCGCCGAGGCTGCTGTGGTGGGTTACCCGCACGATATCAAGGGGCAGGGTATTTACTGCTACGTCACCCTGAAAAACGGTCGCGAGCCCTCCGAGGAGTTGCGCAAGGAGCTGATCGACCTGTGTGTACAGGAGATTGGCCCCATCGCCAAACTCGATATCATCCAGTGGGCCCCGGGCCTGCCGAAGACCCGCTCCGGAAAAATCATGCGTCGTATCCTGCGCAAGATTGCCTGTAACGAGCTGGATTCGCTCGGCGATACTTCTACGCTCGCCGATCCTTCTGTTGTCGAAGAGCTCGTCGACCACCGGGCTAATAAGTAAGCTCTGCACTCCGCTGTCAATGGGATCTCTGTTCCGGGCTTGATAGCGGAAAAGCACTGGGGACGGGTTTTCAGGATCGGGCTAGGCGCCCCCCTGTGAACCC
>NZ_LZDE01000090.1 GCF_002009015.1 Microbulbifer mangrovi
GACAGTAAGTTAAGTTTTTCTTCTGCCTTTGCAGGTGGCATACCACCGTTGTGCTGATGGGGACGTTGCCAGTTGTCGCAATTCATTAGGTAATTGCTGATGTCTCGACTTGCCTCAGCAATTGAGTAGTAGCCGAGAGGTGGCATCCATTCACTTTTCAGGCTGCGGAGCAGCCTTTCCATCAGGGCCTTGTCCCAGCAGTTTCCGCGGCGGCTCATGCTCTGAGTCATCCGGCAGCGCTACAGTCGCAGCCGGAATAAGCGGCTCCCATACTGGCTGCCTTGATCCGAGTGGAGCAAGACGCCATTCGGTTTACCTCGCTGCTTCCAGGCCACTTCCAGTGCATTCGCCTTGAGTGCGGCGTCAGACTGCTTTGAGATCGCCCACCCGACGATACGGCGGGCATACAAGTCTAGAACCGTTGCGAAGTAGCACCAACGCGATCCGGCCCTGATATAGGTGATGTCGCCACTCCACACTTGGTTTGGCTTTTCCACATCGAACTGGCGATTCAGTTCATTCGGTATATCTCGACTCTCAACCGTTGCTTTCTTGTATTTGTAAGGGCCAGGCTGCTTGCAAATCAAACCGGCCTCACGCATCAAGCCGCGTACTTTAAAGAGCCCGATAGTGATTCCCTGGTCATTGAGCAATCGAACGATGGTTCGGCCGCCAGCAGCGCTACGGCTACGCTTGAAGACTTCGTTGACCTTGGTCCTGAGCCGGACCCTAGGTGCATCGATGACACGCTTCCTGCTCATGTATTCGTAGTAGCATGATTGAGGTACTTCGAACGCTTCGCAGACCAGTTCCACGGCCTCCTGCTCACTTAATCGGTCTA
>NZ_LZDE01000091.1 GCF_002009015.1 Microbulbifer mangrovi
GACAGTAAGTTAAGTTTTTCTTCGGCCTTTGCAGGCGGTATACCACGGTTATGTTGATGGGGACGTTCCCAGTTGTAATACATCATCAGATAGTGGCTGATGTCTCGGCTTGCCTCTGCGATGGAGCCGTAGCCGAGAGAAGGTACCCATTCGCTTTTCAGGCTCCGGAACAGTCTTTCCATCGGTGCATTGTCCCAGCAGTTACCACGGCGACTCATACTCTGGGTCATTCGGTACCGCCACAGTCGCTGCCGGAAAAGGCGGCTCGCATATTGGCAGCCCTGATCCGTGTGGAACATGATGCCTTGCGGTTTCCCTCGCTGCTCCCAGGCCATTTCCAATGCCTTTACCACAAGTGCGGCATCCGGCTGTTCTGAGATAGCCCATCCAACGATACGACGGGCATACAGGTCTAAGACCGTAGCTAAGTAACACCAGCGAGAGCCGGCCCAGATATAGGTGATGTCACCGCACCATACCTGGTTTGGTCTCTCCACATTGAACTGACGATCAAGCTCATTCGGTATATCTGGCCGCTCAACGGTTGCCCTCTTGTATTTATGAGGACCGGGTTGCTTACAGATCAGACCGGCTTCACGCATTAGGCTACGCACTTTGAAACGTCCGATAGCCACTCCCTGATCGTTGAGCAAACCTACGATTGTGCGGCTGCCTGCAAAGCTTCGGCTACGTTTGAAGATCTCATTGACCTGAGCCCGGAGCTGAAGCCTGGGCGCATCCACGACGTTCTTACGGTTCTTGTATTCGTAATAGCATGATCGGGGTACTTCAAACGCCTCGCAGACCAGTTCCACAGGCTCCTGCTCACTTAATCGGTCTA
>NZ_LZDE01000092.1 GCF_002009015.1 Microbulbifer mangrovi
GTTGGTGGGTTCGTCCAGCAGCAGCAGGTTGGGTTTTTGCCAGGCCAGCAGCGCCAGTGCAACCCGTGCTTTTTCGCCCCCGGAAAAGCCGCCCACCGGTTCGAAAACCCGGTCGCCGACAAAGCCGTAGCCGCCGAGGAAATCCCGCAGTTGCTGCTCGCTGGCGTCGGGCGAGAGCCGCTGCACGTGTAGCAGCGGAGAGGCCTTGGCATCCAGTGCTTCCAGCTGGTGCTGGGCGAAGTAACCGATCTTCAGGTGTTCGCCGCACTGACGCACCCCGGACAGCAGCGGCAGATCGCCCGCCAGGGTCTTGATCAGGGAGGACTTGCCCGCGCCGTTGGGTCCGAGCAGACCGATGCGACGGCCGGGCTGGATACCCATTTCCACCTTGTTGAGGATGGCCTTGCCCGGATAGCCGATCTCGGCTTCGCGCAGGTCGATCAGCGGATTGGAGACCTTGTCGGCACACGGCAGGCGAAAGCGGAATGGAGAGTCCACATGGGCGGGTGCGATCTCCGCCATACGGTCGAGGGCCTTCAGGCGGCTCTGCGCCTGCTTGGCCTTGGTGGCCTTGGCGCGGAAGCGGCGCACAAAGTCTTCCATATGCGCGCGCTGTGCCTGTTGCTTCTCGTACTGTATCTGTTGCTGTGCCAGTCGCTCGGCACGGGCGCGCTCGAATGCGGTGTAGTTGCCGCTGTACAGCACCAGCTCCTGCTGCTCGAAGCTGACGATGCCATCCACTACCGCATCGAGGAAATCGCGGTCGTGGGAGATGATCAGCAGTGTGCCGGGGAAGCGCTGCAGCCACTGTTCCAGCCACAGGGTCGCATCCAGGTCCAGGTGGTTGGTGGG
>NZ_LZDE01000093.1 GCF_002009015.1 Microbulbifer mangrovi
AGCTGCCCCTGCTGGCGGCGTTACATGTCACCAGGAATCTGATGAATCTACTATTCGTTTGCAGTGAAAATAGGTTGAGAAGTCCTACCGGAGAAGAAGTATTCTCCAAATACCCAGGAATAAACGCTATTGGAGCGGGCACAAACTCGGATGCTGAAACTGTAGTCAGTGGTGATCTTGTCGAGTGGGCTGATATCATCCTTGTAATGGAAAAAAGTCATAGAAATAAAATCTCTAAAAAGTTCAAAGATTTACTCAAAGGGAAAAAGTTGGTCTGCTTAGATATCCCTGACAATTACGACCGTATGCAGCCAGAGTTAATTCGGCTGCTAGAGTCTAGGGTGGCAAGGCATGTTCGACTCACCTAAAACATGTAACAAGCGCAACCACGCGGAACAATTTTCCGCTGCGCTCCAAATTGTCCGGTGTTGCGGGCGTTACAAGTCATGAAACTACTAACCAAATACCAAGATAAAGATCAGGCATTAGCTTTAAAGTACAGACTGGAAGCTCAAGGAATTCCGATACACATTGGTAATGAAAACTCTGGGCCGGCACTGGGAACCATGTACGGCGCAGACTTTTATGTGATTTGGGTAGAAATTGATTCACAAATTGAGTGCGCGTTAAACGCGCTTAACGACGAAGATTATCAGCCGGTAAATCCTGTAGATATTCAGGATTATCGCGGTTTTGAAGAGGCTGCTATTGAAAGATTTCGTGGTGGATTCTCAAAGCTCAATGAGTATATTCTAAACATAGTATTCTTGGGTGCTGCGGGGTTCATTGGGTACAAGATCTACCTAGCGATAAACTTGTAACAAGGCCAGGCAATAAGCTCCGGGCCTTCGGCCCTCCGC
>NZ_LZDE01000094.1 GCF_002009015.1 Microbulbifer mangrovi
TCGCCCCTGTTGCGGGCGTTAGGGCTACAGCAGTAATAATTAAGGATTTTCATGAAGTTCTATCAAAAACCATTGTTTATTTTTGGGCTAATAGCCTTTGTATTTATCGGGTATGGATTAGCTCTTGAGAATGGTTGGTGGATATTGAATGGTAAAGATGAGGGGCAGCTAGGTACATTTGGTGATAGCTGGGGTATGTTAACCTCTTTGTTTTCTGCATTAGCATTTGGCGGGCTAATGATTACCATTTGGCAGCAGCAAGAGGAGCTTGGACTTACGAGAAAGGAAATGAAAGATCAGCAATTTGAGAACATGCTTTTCAAAATGCTGGAAGTGCACGCAACAATTGTTGCAGATCTAGATTTGCGCTCAAAATCAGCGAATAGCCAACAAACAACTACCGGTAGGGATTGCTTTACTGCTTTCTTAAAAAGATTGAAAGGGAATTACAATTTCTACCAGAAAAAATTCCCAGAAAAATCAGACCAAGATTTAGTTGAGGATGCTTATAGATATTTTTGGCGAAAAAATAGAAACAATCTGGGGCACTATTTCCGCTATGTTTATAATATTTTCAAGTATATAGATTCCTCAGAAAGAGAAGATAAAAAAACGTATACAAACATTGTACGTGCGCAGCTTTCCGACCACGAAGTTGCATTGCTCTACTACAACTGCCTATCGGAATTCGGATCTGAAAAATTCAAGCCATTAGCTATCGAATATGAACTTTTTGATAACATGCCAAAAGATCTCCTTATACGGGTTCAGCATGAAGTTTTGTATCCGGAAAAGGCATTTGGAGGGCAAAGGCCCTAACAAAGCGCTGCAAAGGGACGGCTTACTTTGTGCACTTTATGCG
>NZ_LZDE01000095.1 GCF_002009015.1 Microbulbifer mangrovi
CAGGTGGTTGGTGGGCTCGTCCATGACCAGCACATTGGTGTCCATCATCATCAGCTTGCCGAACAGCAGGCGGTTCTTTTCGCCACCGGAGCAAACCCGCGCCTTCTTGTTGGCGTCGTCTGCGGTAAACAGCAGGCGCCCGAGCATGCCGCGTACCGCCAGGTCATCATGCTTGGGGGTGCGCCACTGGGACATCCATTCGAAGATGGTGAGGTCGTTGTCGAAGTCGGCGCTACTGTCCTGGGGGCAGTAGCCGATGGCCGCGTTCTCGGACCACTTCACCACGCCGCTGTTGGCCTGCAGCTGATCTACCAGGCAGCGCAGGAAAGTGGTCTTGCCGACCCCGTTCTCGCCGATCACCGCCAGGCGTGCGCCGGCCTCAAGGATCATCTCGCCGCCGGCGAACAGGGTTTCCCCATCGTAACCGTGGGACAGGTCTTCCAGGGTCAGCGCCTGACGGTGCAGCTTCTTGCTCTGCTGGAAGGTGATGTAGGGTTTCACCCGGCTGGAGGGCTTCACCTCCTCCAGCTTGATTTTCTCCATCTTCTTCGCTCGCGAGCTGGCCTGCTTGGCCTTGGATGCGTTGGCGGAGAAGCGGTTGACGAAGGATTGCAGCTCTTCTAGCTCCGCGCTCTTCTTGGCGTTCTCCGCGTGCAGCTGTTCCTGAATCAGGGTGGAGGCAGCCACGAAGTCCTCGTAATTGCCCGGGAAGACACGTAACTCGCCGTAATCGATATCCGCCATATGGGTGCAGACCTGATTCAGGAAGTGCCGATCGTGGGAAATGATGATCATGGTGGAGCGGCGCTGGTTCAGCACTTCCGCCAGCCAGTGGATAGTGTGGATATCCAGGTTGTTGGTGGGCTCGTCCAGCAGCA
>NZ_LZDE01000096.1 GCF_002009015.1 Microbulbifer mangrovi
AAACATCCTGTTTGCGACGATCCCGAAAAGCCACACCCGCCACCTCACCTTCGCTTTTAATGAATATACTTCGTTGCCAGAGGGCCACATAGGACCAGTAGGCGGGTGATGGGGCCAAGGGAGTTCGGTGCTTTCGACCCAAAGTGGCCGGTCAGACAGCAAAAAAACTGGTTAAAACTTGCCCCACCTAGGGTGTTCTGGTATAAAACGCCGCTCTTTGCGGCCGGGCCAGATTCTGTACAGATCCCGCGGTCGCGCTGGATACCGAATTTAGTCCCTGCCCCGCCCCCGAGCTGAGGGCACGAGAGTTATTGAAGAGGCCAATCAGATGTCTAAGGTATGTCAGGTAACCGGTAAGCGCCCGGTAACCGGAAACAACGTTTCTCACGCCAAAAACCGCACCAAGCGTCGCTTCGTGCCGAACCTGCAGTCACACCGTTTCTGGGTGGAAGCAGAGAAGCGCTTCGTTAAACTGCGTGTTTCTACTAAAGGTATGCGCATTATCGATAAGAAAGGTATCGATACCGTACTGGCAGAGCTGCGCAAGCGCGGCGAGAAAGTTTAATTACTGCTTAACCGCAGATTGGAGACAGAACAATGCGTGACAAGATTCGCCTGAATTCCAGCGCCGGCACCGGCCACTTCTACACCACTGACAAGAACAAGCGCAACATGCCTGAGAAAATGGAGATCAAAAAATACGATCCCGTTGTTCGCAAGCACGTTATGTACAAGGAAGGCAAAATCAAGTAATTGTTTGCCTTGCTAGTTCGCGAAAAAGCCCGGTTTTCCGGGCTTTTTTGTGTCTGTCGAAGTGACAATCTACAAATTGAAGGTCGTGGTGCCGGTGAAAGTTTGCGGGACCGTCTGCGGCCTGGATGG
>NZ_LZDE01000097.1 GCF_002009015.1 Microbulbifer mangrovi
TCCCTGTTGCCGACGCTCCTGAAAACCCGCACCCGGGGCTTTGCCTTCGCATCAGAGTTATTAGCTTTTGAAGAGTAAGTTGTGCTTACGTATTTGGCTGACGGTACCTGGGATCTTTCGGCGGAATAATATCGCCATCTTCATCCAGCTCGGGAAATGGCAGCCCGTGTTTCTCACAGTACTTCACCAGTTTCGGGTGCATCCAGCGGAACAGAATATCCTTGATCACCGGATCCTCTTCGTCGAGCACCTTATCGTCATACATCCCGGCCTTCTGCCGCTGGTACATGGCTTCCTGCAGAATAATCGCGGCGGCAACACTGACGTTGTAGCTTTCGACCATACCGATAATCGGGATGGTGACATGATCGTCGGCATGCTCTGCGGCGTAGTCACTGAGCCCGTGTTTTTCGGCTCCCATGATGAGGGCGAAGGGTTTTGTGTAATCGGCCTGGCGGAAGTCGATGGCGCGGTCGGACCAGTGGGCGGCGTAGAGGTGCATACCGCGGCTTTTGAGTTCGGCCATGCCCGTTTCGATATCGGGGTAGACGGCGTTGCCGGTAAAGCGGCCACTGCCGCCGGCGGTGTTGTGATACAGCAGATGGCCGTAGCTGGGTTGGACCATGTGGATTTCGGGAATGCCGACGGCGTCGGCGGTGCGCAGCATGGCGGAGATGTTTTGGCCTTTGTGCACCTGGTCGGTGAGCAGGGTCATGTCGTGCTGCCGCTGGCGGAGCACCTGTTTGAATTTCTCGTAGCGGCTGCGGCTCATGGTACTTCTATCTTTGGGGTTCTGATCTGACCGCGGATTATAGCATTGAGGTATTGTGGCCCCTACCTGGCTAGTTTGGTGGCGTCGCCGCTACCGGGTAGACCTTTGCGGGACACGCCGTAAACCCATC
>NZ_LZDE01000098.1 GCF_002009015.1 Microbulbifer mangrovi
TTTTGCGCAATAATGGGAGCGCAGCGACCGCGCAAAAGGTGCGCAGCGTTGGGCGTCCCGCGCAGGCCCGAAGGGCCGGAGCATTTCTGCTTGCGCTTGTTATGCATGAAGCTCGCGGAGGGCTGACTTAATACTCCATAGCCAAGCGGCTGCAGCTCCACTTAACACAAGTAATGTGAGCCCCCCTAAATCAAAACTAAGTAGCTGATAGAGGGCCCACAAGGAAATTATGAACATTTCAGCGAGACCGGCATACCAGGCCCATACTTTCTTTTTTAAAAAGCCCCAGCCAATGACGAAATTTAGTCCCGAGAACAACGCAGTGCTAACCAATACAACCAGCCCATTAAGAGCAAGCCCATCCAGAATATCAGACGCTGCAATGAAGAATAGTAACAATGCAGAGACTGCCGCAGAGAAAAATCCCAATACGTAAAATAGCAACTTTGTATTTCTAATCGGATCGTGCACGAAATTCTCCGATGCATAACGCCACCAACAGCGGCAGCTGTAGCGTTTGGCGTGCAACGCGCGCCGCGTAAGCTGTCCAGCCGGTGCCCAACGGGCACTGGCGAGGCTGCTTGGCTTTGTTATGCGCGACATGGGAAGTTGACTATATTTGCCATGGCTAGGACTTGGTGGCTAGGGAAGTGGAGCTTATCTTTATTACTTAACATCCATTTTACGGTTAGATCAGCGGCATCTGTAAGAGAAACGTCTTTAGGGATACAGAACATTCTTCTTCCCTTATGCTTCAGTGGAGATAGGGAGTCAGCTCCTCCAAATCCTGATAAATAAGATATACAGCTTGCCGCCCGTATTTTGCCCGCTTCGTCTAGTTCTACTCCATTCTTTCCGTCCAGAACTTTTTGACAATTCTCTAATAAGTCATTTCCATCCTTAGCCTGCGCTGAAACTGAGAAAGCTAAAGCACAAATTATTACTAGTATTTTCATTTCAGACTCCTTCCTTAAGTCGCATAACGCCGCCGGCAGGGGCA
>NZ_LZDE01000099.1 GCF_002009015.1 Microbulbifer mangrovi
GACGTCCATGTCGCCGACGCTTTCAAAAACCAGCACCCAGCACTTTGCCTTCAGTTCAAAATTTTGTGCTACGTAAGCATGACATTCGTCGCTACTTAAGAAGTTGTCATTCGTCGCTGGTGTTCATCCAGCTTGGCGCGCGCTTCTCAAGAAACGCACTCAACCCTTCCTGACCTTCCGGTGAAACCCGAACGGCCGCAATCAGGGCACTGGTCTGGCCCTGGAGTTCTTCGTTGATTACCCGGTTGGACATGGACATGGCCAGCTGCTTGGCCATGGTGACGGCGTTGGGGCCGTTGTCGATGATGCTGTTGACGAACTTCTGAACTGTAAGATCCAGTTCGCCCTCGGCAACCACTTCCGATACCAGGCCAATTTCCTTTGCGCGCTCGGCGGAGAAGCGCTCGGCGGTGACGAAGTAGCGACGAGCCTGTCGCGCGCCGATGGCGTTGATCACGTAGGGGCTGATGGTGGCAGGCAGCAGGCCGATTTTGACTTCGCTCAGGCAAAAGCTGGCGCGCTCGGCGGCGACGGCGATGTCACAGCAACTCACCAGACCGACGGCGCCGCCGAACGCGGCACCCTGCACCCGGGCAATAGTGGGCGCGGGGAAGTTGTCGAGTTTGTGCAGCATGGCGGCGAGGGTGGCGGCGTCGGTGCGGTTCTGCTCTTCGCTATAGTCCGCCATACGCTTCATCCAATTCAGGTCGGCGCCGGCGGAAAAGTTTTTGCCGTTGGAGGCGAGTACCAGCGCGCGGATGCCTCCGCTGCGAGCGAGGTTGTCAAAGGTTTCGCCGAGCTGGCGAATCAGGTCGTCGTCGAAGGCGTTGTGAATTTCCGGGCGGTTGAGGGTAACCGTGGCAACGCCTTCGTTATCGATTTCGCACAGCATTTTTTCGGTCATAGTGTTCTCGCTCAAAATAGTTTCTCGGTTCTGGGCAGTGAGGCAGGTCCTGTGGCGGTCCTGCTAGCGTGGCTACTTTGTGGGACACGCTGTGAATACATCCCTGTAAG
>NZ_LZDE01000100.1 GCF_002009015.1 Microbulbifer mangrovi
AGCTGCCCCTGCTGGCGGCGTTATGGCCACAAGGAGTCCATTGCACAATGGAATATGTGACCGAATTGAGGTATGGAAAAACTAGAAAGAAGGTTGAGCCACTTACCCTATCCCTTTCAGATATCAAAGGTAAGGGGAACAATTGGACCTATCGCGTGGTTTGTAGTGGGGCTATTTGTGAAAATCGCACTCTAGAAGGAAACTCTGCTTTTGATTGTATAGTTCTAGGCATGGCATTCCTTCGCCAATCACTACGGACTCTAAAAGAGCGTAACCCTGGTTTAAATTTCTACGAAGAAATTGAAGGGCGCTTGGAGAAAGTTGAAATTGAAGACATATTCTGGGTGCATGATTGTGTTCCAGAGTAGCAAAGCCATAACAAGCCGCGGCAGTCGTGGCCTGCGGCCACTGGGACGGCGTGCTGCGCACACCGCCCCTGCGCCGGGCGTTACATGCTGAAAGAGGTCACATGGAAGATATCGAAAAAATTCTGCAGTTTATTGTTGAAGTAGAGAAATTAAAGGCGGTTACCCGAAAAACTCGTCCAGTTGGCCTAGAGCGCTATGAAAATTCAGGTGAACATAGTTGGCATGTGGCACTTTGTGCGCTCATGCTCAAAGATTATGCAAATGAAGCCATTGATATAAACCGAGTTGTAAAAATGTTGCTCATTCACGATCTCGGGGAAATAGGCAGCGGAGATCGCATTGTGTATCAAGCTTTATCTGATGCTGAAAAAATGGAAGAGAAAGATAGCCTTAAAGATACTCTCAATATCCTACCGCAACATTTAGCATCTGAATTTATTCAGCTTTGGGAAGAGTTTGAAGAGGGCAAAACTCCGGACGCAAAATTTGCCAAGTCAATAGATCGACTTCCTCCGCTACTCCACAATATTTATGATGACGGACACAGCTGGAAGAAAAATAATATTTCTAGAGAGCAGGTGTTTGAAGTCAACTCAAAAAAAATATCTTCAGGTAGTAAAGAATTGTGGAGCATAGTAGAGAAAAGACTCAGCAAAGCTGTTGAAGCCGGTGTTCTGTAGCTGCATGTAACAAGGTGCGGCAGACCGACG
>NZ_LZDE01000101.1 GCF_002009015.1 Microbulbifer mangrovi
TGAGTTTTCCATCCATTAGTCTACGGCCATAGTAATAGGAAGGGGGAAGTTCGATGGCCAGATTGGCGCGCCTCAGTCCTGCAGGGATTCCGCAGCATGTTATACAGCGGGGTAATAACCGGCAGTTTTACTTCTGTTCAGAATAGGACATGATCGCCTACACCGGTTGGCTAAAACAGTATGCAAGGAAATTCGATATTTCCGACAGACATTTAGTCTGTCGGAAAAAACGTACAGCGCCTAACTAACCACCAAATAGGAAATCGCGACTATTTATTGCTGTTCACGTTTTTAGCACCAACGAACATCGCAAATAACCGGATGCCAATAGAAATAAGAATAAGCATACTTGGTGCCGTTAGAGCAGGCATTGCTTTTAGTTGGGTGATTTCTCTTTGAATAATCATCGTTTGATGTGGGTTGGACTGGTGCTTTGAAACTTGGCTGACGTTTTGTTTAAGCAATTTATCGAATGACTCAATTTCTCCCGCAAGCATGTCCAGGAGTTCCATTTCGTTCTTGCCGTCCGTTGGTAGCTTTTTTATATCCGCGTTAATCGCATCACCAATTTTTTTCCATTCTTTAGCGAGGAAGGCTTCAAGCGATGAGAGCGTCCCTAGCTTAGAGTTCACGGATTGATTGGCTCGGTAGGCATTGTGTCCATGAGCGTCGGTCGCCATCACTCTGCCAAAGTGCTGTACGCCATGTTTGGCGGTATTCAGGTTCCGGCTGATCAAGTTGAGTTGATCCAAGGCCTGAGCCAGAGTCTGATTCCAGGTCGGATTTTTATCTTTATTCTTAATCGCTGCCAGAGCGGTGTTAACCAGTCGATTCACCTGTTCCTTGGTGGCGTGCTCGTTAATAGACATATCCTTTTATCCTCGTAAAGTCGTTGAAGAACCTATGCTACCGCTCTGATTTGAGACTGATGTGCCAGGTTTAATTTTTTCTTCGATGAAAACGCGAATTCTAAACCAAATTAGCCACAGAGTGCTTGTCAATAAGGCTCAGATTACCGCGGGTAATTGTCATTCTGGCTTCGATCCCACGGCGTTAATGTCTTGAAACAAATAAAAAGTGTCAGATGAACATTATGACACCCATCGGCACCCACTGAGTTTTCCATCCA
>NZ_LZDE01000102.1 GCF_002009015.1 Microbulbifer mangrovi
AGGCGAACACCCGGATCTCCGGACTGTTCGCCTGCGAGGCAGGTTCCTACGGGGCCAATTCAAGTACGCCCAACCTAATACTTTTTAGAAAACTATCCCACCAACGCCTTCCGCTGTTTCTCATTCATTTCAACGATATTCAAACCCGTCTCGTCCACAGTTGCCGGCCATTTTAATGGCGGGAACTCTTTGCTGACAGACAGATCTGGGCAGCTTTTGCGGATCTCGGCAAGCTCCCGTGCAAGTTCGGGCGAGGGAGTGAATGTTACGCTATTGATGATGTTGTCGATTAGTTCTTCGGCTGGCTTTGGACTGATGGCTGCATTTCTTTTCTCAAAACTACCTGCAGCGGATTGATTGTGACTTAAGTAAAAGAACAAAATTCTATTGGAAGATATTGGGAAACAGAACATTGTACTTCGATTGCTCCAGCATTCGCTTTCAACCTTAAAGCGCGCAGCTGGTACGGGGAACTGCTTAAAAGGCTCCCAATCAATCGGCCCCAAATAATCCGGAGAACCATCTTCATGCATATGCCCATAGTCTGCAGTTAAGAAGGCGGCTACGGCAGCTTCGAAAGCTCGAGGATGAAGAAAGTTTAAGTTGTGTTGCTGGTTCACGGGTGAAATCGCAGCTATATATAGGCTTGCTCTTGCCTTTTCGCCGGTAAACCATGGGCCATAAAATGCATATTTCCTTTGAAAAATGGCAGTGGACGCCCAAGTGTCATCGTAAGATTTTATGTCGCGAGTATTTAGCCTCTCTAGATTGTCTTCCTTCCAGCTGGATGTGAGTTGTTCAGATCCAGGGCGGAAGAAGTGATATTGCGTAGGTGCTCGAAAGGAAACTTCGCTTCCTTGTAAGCGATAAGTGTATTTCTTCGCAGAATGAAAGTTGGGCCCCTTTGGTACACAAAACCCGGTGTGCTCCCGAAATTTAAACCTTGTATATTTGATAAAATCCAACATCAGAATTTACTCTCGCTGTGTGAAACCACCGATTATCGCTGGGGATATCTCGCGGCCTAATCCGATGACCGCGCAGTGGAGCGAATACGCCCAGAGCCTGAGTAAGAAGCCGGTAAAAGGTATGCTCACCGGCCCGGTTACCATCCTCAACTGGTCCTTCCC
>NZ_LZDE01000103.1 GCF_002009015.1 Microbulbifer mangrovi
GGCTACGACGTAAAAGACCTGGCAGAAAACTGCGAGTTCGAAGAGGTCGCCTACCTGATCTTCAACGGCGAACTGCCTACCACCGCGCAGCTGGCCGACTACAAAGGCACCCTCAAAACCATGCGCGGCCTGCCGCAGGCACTGCGCGAAGTGCTCGAGCGCATCCCCGCCGACGCACACCCGATGGACGTTATGCGCACCGGCTGCTCCATGCTGGGCAACCTGGAGGGCGAAGAGTCTTTCGCCGAGCAACAGGACCGCGCCAACCGCCTGCTGGCCGCGTTCCCGTCCATCATCTGTTACTGGTACCGCTTCACCCACGACGGCGTGCGCATCGAAACCGAAACCGATGACGACTCCATCGGCGGCCACTTCCTGCACATGCTGCGCGGCGAAAAGCCCAACGACCTGCACGCGCAGGTAATGAACGTCTCCCTGATCCTGTACGCAGAGCACGAGTTCAACGCCTCCACCTTCACCGCGCGCGTCTGTGCCTCCACCCTGTCTGACCTGTTCAGCTGCATCACCGGTGCCATCGGCTCCCTGCGCGGCCCGCTGCACGGCGGCGCCAACGAAGCGGCGATGGAACTGATCGAGCGTTTCTCCTCTGCCGACGAAGCAGAAAAAGAACTGATGGGCATGCTCGAGCGCAAGGAAAAAATCATGGGCTTCGGCCACGCGGTCTACACCGAATCAGACCCGCGTAACGCCATCATCAAGCAGTGGTCAGAAAAACTCGCCGCCGACGTTGGTGACGACGTGCTGTACCCGGTATCCGTACGCTGCGAAGAAGTCATGTGGCGCGAGAAAAAGCTGTTCTGTAACGCCGACTTCTTCCACGCATCCGCGTACCACTTCATGGGCATTCCCACCAAACTGTTTACGCCGATCTTCGTCATGTCCCGCGTAACCGGCTGGGCCGCCCACGTATTCGAACAGCGCGCCGACAACCGCATCATCCGCCCAAGCGCGGAATACACCGGCCCGGAACTGCGCAAAGTTACTCCAATTAGTGACCGCTAAGGTTCTTCAAAAGAAGTACTGAACTTGATGCGAAGGCGCTGATGACGGGCAGCCCTTTGCTGGACTGTCTGCGAGAGGGATCTCGCAGCCAAGCCCCCATGGATGGGTTTAC
>NZ_LZDE01000104.1 GCF_002009015.1 Microbulbifer mangrovi
GCAATGGCGGCTCCGATAGTTTCAATAGTGCTGCCGGTGGCGACTGGGCACTGGCAGAAAATCTGTCCAGTGTTACCCACGATCGCGCAATCGAAAGCGACCTCACCATCTCAGGTGTTAGCACCTTCACCGGTGGCTCCGGGGTGATTAAGGGGCACAACAGCGGACACGCGTTTGAGGTTACTGCTGACAATGCAGTTACCGTTGATGGCACACACCAGTTCAGTGGTATCAGCGATGTCGATGCAGGCACTGGCACGGACGGTGTAACAGCCATCGCCGAAGTTACCCTGGCGGGATCCGACGGCGCCTTCAATACCAGCGCAATGGATTTTACCGGTATTGATGAAGCCGCTGCGTCCGACCTGCAGGGCAGCACCGCGGCGGAAACCTATACCTTGCAGGACAGTGGTGCCCTCGAGGTCGCCGGCATTGAGTTCACCGGTTTGAGCAACGTCAACGCGGGCGCCGGTGTTGATCAAGAGGACCAGGTGGTATCTCGCGGTGGTCAGGACTTTACCCTGAATGCGGACAAGTCGGTTGATCACGACGGCATCCTGTTCAGCGAGGTCGAGGGCTTCAGTGCGCCGGATGATGCCAGCCTCGACGCTAGTGCTTTTGTCGCAGGCTTGGTCCTCACCGGCAACACACGGGAGGTCACCGCGGATGACATTACCTTCAGCGGTTTAACGTCCGCAGATACCACGTCGCTCACCGGCAGCACCGGGGATGACGTATTCGCACTGGCCAATAGCAATATCACCGCTCGTCTGATCCAGTTTACCGGGGTCACTAGTGTCACTGCTGGTGGTAGCGGCAATAGCGTTGAGAGTGCCAGTGGCATCGACTGGAGTCTGCTGGCTGCGGACTCCGCACAGAGCAGCAATGGAGTCACCTTCGACGGCTTCAGCAGTATCGATACCGATGCGGCCACGCTTACCGGCACCGCAGGCGACGATGCGTTCACTCTGACCGGCAGTGAAGCCGATGGCGCAACCGTTGCATACGGGGATATGGCATTTACCGGCCTGAGTGGAGTGCTTGGCAACGGTTCCACCTATGATGCCATCACCAATCCCAACGTCGCGGGTGACCAGCTGGATGCCAGCGGCTACAGCGATGCGCTGGCCCTGACCGGCACCGACGG
>NZ_LZDE01000105.1 GCF_002009015.1 Microbulbifer mangrovi
AAGGCGAGCCGCAAGCCGGGCACCAACAAAATCTATACCGGTGCGATCCACTCCAAAGAGAGTCTGACTTACCCGCTATACATGGAAGCTCGGGTAAAAATTACTAACCTGACGCTTGCCAATGCTTTCTGGTTGCTAAGTGCTGATTCCACACAGGAAATCGACACGCTTGAAACATACGGCAGCGACCGTCCCAGCGAGGCCTGGTTTGACCAGCGCATCCACCTCAGCCACCACGTATTCATCCGCGATCCGTTTCAGGATTACCAGCCCAAAGATGCCGGCACCTGGTATGCCACAGAAGATGGCAGCAGCTGGCGCGATGACTTTGTTCGTGTAGGCACCTACTGGAAAGACCCCTGGACACTGGAGTACTACGTCAATGGCGAACTCGCCCGAGTAACTTCCGGCGTCGCGATGATCGACCCCAACGGCTATACCGGAGGTGCCGGCCTTAACAAACCCATGCAGGCTATTTTTGATGCGGAACATCAAGGCTGGCGCGATACACAGGGCACAGAGCCACCGACAGATGCTGAACTGGCAGACCCGACACGCAACAAATTCCTCGTCGACTGGGTGCGCTTTTACAAACCTGTTCCGAATACGGGCAATGGTTCAGGTAATGCCACTGTCAAAGAGATGGCCAGTTTTTCCACAACTGGTAAAGACGGTACTGCAGTCGGCGGCGATAGCATAATCGGCTTCAATCCAAACGGAGACAACATCAATTACAACACCCTCGGGGATTGGGGTGATTACACAGTCAACTTTCCAGAATCTGGAAGCTACCAGGTCGAATTGGTCACAGCCTCACCGGAGTCCAGTGGGCTTGGCGCTGACATTAGCGTCGACAGCAGCTATGTAGGCACCGTTTCGATCAGCAGTACCGGCGGCTGGGAGCAATACAGCAGCTTTTCTCTCGCTAACCCCATCTACATCGCCACGCCAGGTGATCACACCATCCGGGTCCAAAGCTCAGGAGGCAGTGCCTGGCAGTGGAACGGTGACGAAATCCGTTTTACCAAGGTTGAGGATGGCGGCTCACCGCCTCCAGGCTCTGGATCGAGTATCACCGTAGAAGCGGAAAGCTTCGACGCCGTGGGCGGCACCTTTGCCGATGGTCAGCCACAAGCCATCAGTGTCTACAGCATAAATGGCGCTACGGCGATCAACTACGTCAACAAAGGCGA
>NZ_LZDE01000106.1 GCF_002009015.1 Microbulbifer mangrovi
GCCCTTCGGGTCTCCGCGGGACGGCCTACGCTACGCTTCGGCCGCCCCTGCTGTGGGCGTTAACTGTAAGACTTACCCACGTTTAGTAGACACCTTGTATAGTTAGGCTTCGGCCTAACACGGAGGTGCACCATGGGTAAGAAGAGAACTCAGGCGTATACGGAAGAGTTTCGTAGAGAGGCAGTAAAGAGGGCGGAGAAGCCTGGGGCGACTACTGCCTCTGTCGCTCGAGAGCTGGGTGTCAGTGCTCAGCAGATCTATAACTGGCGACGCCAGTTTAACCGACTCTCAGAGAAGCAGTTTAATAGCCTGGATGGTGTCGATTACTCGAAGCAAGAGAGTGCAGAAGTACGCCGGCTCAAGAAGGAATTGCACGAGGCTCGCCAAGAGGTCGAGTTTCTAAAAAAGGCAGCTGCGTACTTTGCGAACCACCAAGAGTAAAGTACGCGCTGATACGCGAGCATGTAGGGTTGTACCCGATACGCTTGATGTGTCGGTGCCTGGAAGTGTCGGCGTCAGGTTATTACCGCTGGCTAGGCAGGGGCGAAAGTGAGCGTGCTATTCGCAGGAAGCGTGTCACAGAGAAGGTTAGAGATACCTTTGAAGACTTCAAGGCTCGATATGGCGCTCCCAGGATCGCCCGAGAATTATCGGATGCGGGCATACCTTGCTCAACGAACTATATCGCTGGAATCATGCACAAAGAGCATATTCGAGCGAGGAACGGTAAGGGCTTTCGTTACAGCAGGGCGGTCGAGGGTAAGGTGAATGTCGCTGCAAACCTACTGAAGCGGTGCTTCGAGGTTGACCGGCCTAACCGTCGCTGGACCAGCGATATCACTTATATCTGGGTGAGGGATCGCTGGCTGTATCTCGCGGCAGTGATGGATCTGTATTCCCGACGCATCGTCGGCTGGGCGCTGGATACCCAGATGACGGAAGAACTCACGCGGAGAGCACTGAACATGGCTCTGGAGCAAAGGGGGTCTAAGCCGGGACTGATCGTACATTCAGATCGAGGCGTGCAGTATCGAGCCCAAGGGTACCAGGATCTACTATTGGCGAACGGCTGTCGTCCCAGTATGAGTCGCCAAGCAAACTGCTGGGACAATGCCGCGATGGAATCGTTCTTTAGTCGGCTAAAGGTGGAGCTGGTGTACGCAGTAGGCTTTGAGAGTATCAGTCAAGCGAAGTCCGAGGTGTTTGAATACATCGAGGTTTTCTACAACAGAGTACGTAGGCACTCTACACTGGGTTACACAAGTCCAGCAGAGTATGAGCGAAAATGCGCATAGTTATAGTGTCTACTTTTTGTGGGTAAGACCAG
>NZ_LZDE01000107.1 GCF_002009015.1 Microbulbifer mangrovi
CCATTGGTATCAAAATCCAGGTCGGCAACAAGCTCATATCCCTGACAGCGCTCATGTAACAGACCGTCCACTATAATTTGCGGACAGCCCGTTTTATCCAGTCCACTTTCCGCTGTAAGTTTCTGTCCGACTCCGTCCAGACTATGCCGAATGGCATCCAGCTCGGCCCAAGAAGCTACATCGATCAAGCCGTTGGAATTCGCATCCGCATCCACAACACCGTCATTATTGTCGTCATCGTCGATATCATTGGTGATGCCATCGTTATCAGTATCATTGGGGAAACTGTCCAGCGTGAGGCCGGATATAGATTGACAGGTACTATCGCAACCACCATTCCATTGATCAGGCAAGCCATCCCAATCCGCATCAACAATGGCTGCTGTACTTTCGGGAAATTGATCCAATACCAGACCGCTGGAGGTACGGCAGTCAGTATCACATCCCGGTGTCCAATGATCGATAGCGCCATCACCGTCGCTATCACGACTTGCGGCAAATAGCGTGGGAAACACATCGTCCACCTCATGTGCTCCGTCGCCGTCACCATCTCGAAAAACTCTTCCCTTCAATCGCAGGCCTGGAAACTCGGAATCGGTGCCGAAATCCCAGTAGGTGTTTTCGTCAGTGTCTTTGTAGCTTGACCAATCCTCGTAAAGGGTGGTCTCCGCGCAGGTAGCATCATCAGAGATGGTGGGACACTGAAGCTCGACCAGTGTGACACCCGTACCGCCCTCGCTGGATGTTTTGCCCGATGCATCTACAGCCCAGTAGCTCGAGTTAACGGAACCTTTATTGGCGAAAAAATAATCGCCGATTAAGCCACCTAAATCGGCACTCCCAGACACGTACGCTGCGGACAAGCTTGCGAAGATATGACTGCCGGAGCTGAATCCCACCAAACCACCAACATAATCGATTCCTTTTACGGAACCTGTGACGTAGCTGGCGGAGATTTTTGAGTCCAAAGCGTAACCAACCAGACCTCCAGTGCTTCCAACAGTGCCGTAAACAGAACTACTGACGAAGGTAGCGGTGATTTGACTATTGTGTATTTTGCCTGCCAGCCCGCCCACGTATCTTGCGCCTTTAATAAGCATCAACGACCCATTCAGGCCTAGTTCCATGACGGTGGCATTATCCAAATAGCCGAATAGACCCTGAAAATCATCGTTGGGACGTACAGCTATCAGGTTGCGAATAATATGGCCGTTGCCATGGAATACTGCGGCAAATGCATTAATGGAACTGCTTCCAATTGGCTGCCAACCCGCACCTCCATTCCAATAGGTATCATTGCTGTCAAGAATCCCATCGCCATTGGTATCAAAATC
>NZ_LZDE01000108.1 GCF_002009015.1 Microbulbifer mangrovi
TCCCGCGGAGGCCCGAAGGGCCGCAGCATACTGCTTGCGCTTGTTAAGTGCTTACGGGGTCTGAATAGTACCATTGCTACACAGGTTCTCGTAAAACTGTCGAAAGCTAAGCGCTTGCGTTTGGTATTTTTTGGTTTGAGCGCAAGGCTCTTCAATCAACCAATTGCAATACTCGTAGCAGTATCGCATTTTCTTATCATGCTCTCTGATAAGAGATCTAGAGAAATGTGACCACTCACTCCTAACGAAGTCTTTTGAATTAAATTCAATTTTCGATTTGTGTAACTGAGTGTACCACTGCACTGCTTCAACCAGATCTTGAAATAAATTAGAAAGATTATTCACCTCGGGTGATAAATAAACGTTCTTTAACAAGTTGGATTTTATATTTTTTTTATTAATTGCATAGAACGGCTCATGCTCCCAGTCACTTTTTGTGACTTTAGTTATAGTCAGCCACTGCTTTTCAATCATGTTTTGAAGCAGTTTAATGTGATTTAAATAATTTGATATCTTCTCATTCTGCGTTGAATCTTGCTTGTGAGCCGACAACTGATGGTTTATTGATATAAACGCGACGGCAGCTGCTACGCCTGCAAGGATGGGACTTAGCATCCCATTGAAGTATGTAGAGAATTCCGCCCAATCTTCTGGTGCCGACGAAAAATTTGAACCACCAATAATCCCTACGCCAATAACATACGAAGCTATTACTCCTGCGGCGATCAACAGAATTGTGGTGATTATATAAGCAATTATCTTATGGCTTGGCTTATTCATTCATAACTCAGAAACTTGAGCTTCTTTTCACTTAACGCCGCGCTCAGCCGCTGATAAAAATGGCATTTGTTTTGCGGATTTTTGCAACACAAATGACAGTTTTGGCAGTCGGTTGCAGCGCCTTGTTATGCCATTTCATTTCTTTAACACCTGATCTCGATACTCACGCCAGCTGTTTATACCACTAGTAGGATCATCTGCTTTTTCGATGAAATCACCGCTTCCTGTATCTAGACCTGACCATCCATTTTTAAGACACATTGCGATGATTGGTTTAACTATCTCATCAGATGCTCTCACGTGTAGCATCATTCCTTCTGCAATTTCTTTATCGCCCACGTTGAACCCAATAGAGCCAAACTCACAGTCATAGATTCCCCAAGCTGGATCGCTCCAGTTTGTTTTAGGGAAAAATTCTAAGACAGACTCATGAACGAAAGATCTTTCTCCAAGGTTTAGAGGAACTTCATCATCAGGTATTTCTTCAATTGATGAATAATCTCTTGAAAACTTAATGATTGAGATGTCCCAGCTCATATTCTCGATCTTTCCTTAGGCATAACGCCGTGCGCAGCGGCGG
>NZ_LZDE01000109.1 GCF_002009015.1 Microbulbifer mangrovi
GTCGCCGACGCTCCTGAAAACCTCCACCCGCCACCTGACCTTACCCCTAAACAGAGACACCTTGATTAGAGTTTGCCAATTTACAAATTCGTAGTGATTACTCAAATGCGAAGGCGAAGTGCCACCGTAGGAATTTGCGGCTCACATAATCGGAAAGAAACCTCAACGTCCCTTCACAAGGTAGGCAATCGCCTTATCCAACCCCTCGATTGTCATCGGATACATATGCCCGTCCACGAGACGCTGGGTCATGCTGATACTGGATGTGTACTGCCAATACTCTTCGGAAGTGGGGTTGAGCCATACCAGTTTTTCGTAGGTATTGGTCACCCGCTGCATCCAGGCCGCGCCCGGCTCTTCGTTCATGTGTTCCACACTCCCGAATCGGCTGGTGATTTCGTAGGGTGCCATCGAGGCATCGCCGACGAAAATCACCTTGTAATCCTTGCCATAGGTACGCAGCACCTCCACCAGTGGTGTGGATTCCGAGTAGCGGCGCTGATTGTCCTTCCACACATGTTCGTAAACAAAATTGTGGAAATAGAAATACTCCAGATGCTTGAACTCACTGCGGCAAGCAGAGAAGAGTTCCTCGCACTGCTTCACATACGGATCCATGGAACCGCCGACATCGAAGAAGATCAGCACCTTCACCGCGTTGTGGCGTTCCGGCACCATCTTGATATCCAGCAGGCCGGCGTTGCGGGCGGTGGATTTAATCGTGTTATCCAGATCCAACTCTTCCGCCGCACCGGAGCGAGCGAACTTGCGCAGTTTGCGCAAAGCAACCTGAATATTGCGGGTACCGAGACTGATGCTGTCATCCAGGTTGCGGAACTGGCGTTTCTCCCAAACCTTGGAGGCGGACTTGTTGCGGCTCTGTCCTCCCACCCGGATACCACCAGGGTGATAGCCGCTATTGCCGAACGGGCTGGTACCGCCAGTGCCGATCCACTTGTTGCCGCCGCTGTGCTTTTTCTTCTGCTCCTCGAGGCGTTTCTTGAACTCCTCCAGTATCTTCTCCAGCCCACCCATGGACTGGATTTTTGCCTTCTCTTCCTCGCTCAGCTGCTTCATAAACTCCGCGCGCAGCCAGTCCTCCGGAATCATCTGCTCGAGGATATCGTCCAGGGATTCCAGGTCTTTAAAATAAGCGGCGAAGGCGCGGTCAAATTTATCGAAGTGCTTCTCGTCTTTCACCATGCAGGTGCGGGCGAGAAAGTAAAAATCGTCCAGGTTGGCATAAACCAGCCGCTGCTGCAGGGCCTCCAGCAACGAGAGCAGCTCGGTGATGGATACCGGGAGATCGTAGCGGCGGAGGTTTAGGAAAAATCCAATAAGCATAGCGTGCGCACGACGAAGTAAATGGTTCCGGGCGAAGGCGGCGATACCGGGTGAACCTTTGCGAAACCTTCCGCGAGAGGGACCTCGTGGAAGAGCCCCCATGGATGGGTT
>NZ_LZDE01000110.1 GCF_002009015.1 Microbulbifer mangrovi
CATCCCTGTTTTAGAAGGTCTCGAAAGGGGCTACCCGGTATCGCCACCTTATCCCGAAGAGTTATGCCACCATCAGGACTTGGCAAATGCTTCTCTTCACAGCTATCTTCCCGAACAAGAAAAAGCGAAACAAGGGAATAAACATGTCGGACACCTGTGCAGAAAATGGCCTGCGATCCGTAGAAGTTGCCAAGCAGATGCTGATCGACAGTATTCATCCGATTACTGCGACCGAAACCATTCCTTTGGGCCAGGCCACCGGTCGTGTTCTCGCCGAACCGGTGCTGGCCGCACTCGATCTTCCCCCGTGTGACAATTCCGCCATGGATGGCTATGCCCTCTGCGGTGAGCACGATAGCTACACCGTCATCGGCAAGAGCCTCGCCGGCCACCCTTTTGATGGCACCCTGTCATCGGGCCAGGCCACCCGTATCACCACCGGTGCCGCGGTACCGGAAGGTGCGGACAGGGTCCAGATGCAGGAAAACTGCACACTGGACGGCGACCAGCTCGCCATGAGCCGTCCGGCCAAGCCCGGCGAGAATATTCGTCGTCGGGGTGAAGATGTACACACAGGGCAGAGTCTTGTTCCGGTGGGCTCCAGAATCAAAGTCCCCCATATCGCCCTGCTCGCCGGCGCGGGTGTGGCGGAAGTCACGGTACTGCGCAAACTCAAGGCCGCCCTGCTGTCCATCGGCGATGAGCTGAAACCCATTGGCACGCCGGCCTCGGAATTGGGTGATGGGGATATTTACGATAGCAATCGCATTGCTTTGAAGGCTGCGCTGGGACATCTGGATGTGGACATTCTGGATCTGGGCTGCTGGCCGGATCAGCCGGATAAGATTCGCGAGGCATTTGTTCAGGCGCGGGACAATGCAGATTTTGTGATTACCAGCGGTGGTGTCTCGGTGGGTGAGGCGGACTTTACCAAAACCGTTTTGCAGGAACTGGGTGAAATCGGTTTCTGGAAACTCGCTATCAAACCCGGCAAACCCTTCGCTTTCGGCCGCCTGCCAAGGTCTGACGGCGAAACCCTGTTTTTCGGCCTGCCCGGCAATCCGGTATCCGCGATTGTTACCCTGTACCAGCTGGTTGTACCCGCACTGGAAAAGCTGCGCGGCACGTCAGATCAATTCCGCCAACCGCCACTGCAGATCCGCGCGCGCTTGCTGAACAGTATCCGCAAGAAGCCAGGACGCACCGATTACCAACGTGGATTTACCTATCGCGATGAAGATGGCCTACAGGTTGTAGGCACTCGTGGTATTCAGGGAAGCCATATCCTTTCTGGCTTTGCTGAAGCGAACTGTTTTGTCGTACTGCCTCGGGAAGGCGGGGATTGTGAGACCGGGGACTGGGTTACTGTGGAGCCCTTCACTGCGCCTTTAGCGTAATCTGGTGGTCCCGAGTAAGCGGGTATCATGGCGGCAAAGCACCGGGTATAGGTTTTCAGGACCACTGTAAACC
>NZ_LZDE01000111.1 GCF_002009015.1 Microbulbifer mangrovi
CTGATCGCCAACCGCGGCGAAATTGCCTTGCGCGTATTGCGGGCCTGCAAAGAGATGGGGATCGCCACCGTGGCGGTACACTCCCAGATCGATCGCGACCTGAAACACGTGCGCCTGGCGGACGAGGCTGTTTGCATCGGCCCCAACCCGTCCCCGCAGAGCTACCTGAATATTCCCGCCATTATTTCAGCAATGGAAATTACCGATTCCATGGCGGTACACCCCGGCTACGGCTTCCTGGCGGAAAATGCGGATTTCGCGGAACAGGTACAAAAGAGCGGTTTCACCTTTATCGGTCCCGACGCCGATGTGATTCGCCTGATGGGCGACAAGGTTTCCGCCATTGCCGCAATGAAGAAAGCCGGCGTCCCCACCGTGCCGGGTTCCGACGGCCCACTCCCGGACGACGGTGAAAAGTGCCTGGAAATCGCGCGCAGAATCGGCCTGCCGGTCATTATCAAGGCCGCAGCCGGCGGCGGTGGCCGCGGCATGCGTGTGGTACATAGTGAAGGCGCGCTGCTGAATGCCATCTCTGTCACCAAATCCGAAGCCGGTGCCGCCTTTGGCGACAGTACCGTCTATATGGAGAAGTTCCTGCAGAACCCGCGTCACGTGGAAATCCAGGTGATGTCCGACGGCCAGGGCAATGCGGTGCACTTCGGCGACCGCGACTGCTCCCTGCAGCGCCGCCACCAGAAGGTTCTGGAAGAGGCCCCCGCGCCAGGCATCCCGGACGATGTGCGCAAAGGTGTTCAGGACTCCTGTGTGCAGGCATGTATCGACATCGGCTACCGCGGCGCGGGCACCTTTGAGTTCCTGTACGAAGATGAGCGCTTTTACTTCATCGAGATGAACACGCGTATCCAGGTTGAGCACCCGGTTTCAGAGATGGTGACCGGCGTCGACCTGATCAAGGAACAAATCCGCGTGTGCGCGGGTGAGAAGCTGTCTTTCAAACAGGAAGACATCAAGATCACCGGCCACTCATTCGAGTGCCGCATCAACGCCGAGGACCCGAAGACCTTCTTCCCGAGCCCCGGCAAGGTGGAAACCTACCACGCGCCGGGTGGCCTGGGCGTACGGGTGGACTCCCACCTCTACTCCGGTTACTCGGTACCGCCGAACTACGACTCCATGATCGCCAAGATCATCACCCACGCCGAAGACCGTGAAACCGCCCTGGCGCGGATGCGTGTGGCACTGAGCGAGATGATCGTTACCGGCATCAAGACCAATATTCCGCTGCAGGAAGACCTGGTTCGCGATGCGGAGTTTGCCAAGGGTGGTGTGAATATTCACTACCTCGAAAAGAAACTAGGGCTCGAATAGGCCTATTAGCTTCTCTTCCCGCCCCGGTGGTTAGTCGCTTTGATTGACCTCCGTGGCGGGAAAGCACCGGGTATCCATTTTCAAAACCGCTGTGAACCCATCCATGGGCGCTGCGGCGGCGACGCCCCTGTCGCCGACGCTTTTGAAA
>NZ_LZDE01000112.1 GCF_002009015.1 Microbulbifer mangrovi
CGCAGACGGTCTCACAAAGCTGCACCCGCCAGCGTCACCTTCGCGGAGAGTCCGCCGGTGAACTGCCGTAAGTGTAGGTTGGGGCGTCATCTATGACGATCACCCGCCTTTTTGACGAAAATAAGTTATCCAACCAGCTCACAGGCCTTGTGGGCAGTGACTGGTGCGTCGCTGGCTCGGCAATGGGTGGCGAAGGCCAGCGCGTCTTCCGTCGAGTCGAACAGTAATTGCCACAACAGTTGTCGATCGTTGCGTTTGACCGCCCGGACAGCCGTGCGACTGCGCTGGGGGGCAATCTGGATTTCGATAACGTCGGTGCTGGTAATCTGGAATTCGGACATGTTCCCTCCAAAAATTCTGGAGGGCTGACGGCGGAAGACACGATTGAAAAAATCGTATCCCGGTTGGATTGCGCAGCTGGACCGAAACACTCGGTTGCCAGCAAGAGCCCCATCCCCTGCACATTCTGTGAAGGGAAACCACCTTGCCCCGGTAGGCAGGTTGGCGTTGGCGTCAGCCACTCTCTTGATGTCGGGAGCAAAGATAGCGATGGCGGAACACTCAGTCAACCGCGCCGCCAATACTGGCGGCGCGTCAGAGTTTTATCCGGGAAGCTGTACGGATTTCAGTTCAATAAACTCGTCCAGACCCGCTGCGCCAAATTCGCGCCCATTGCCAGAACGCTTCACTCCGCCGAAGGGAGCGTCGTAATTGAATTCGCCGCCGTTGACGAAGCAGAGACCGGCTTCGATGCGGCGCACGACGGGCATGGCGGCGTCGGCGTCTTTGGCCCAGACACCGCTGGAGAGGCCGTACTCGGTGTCGTTGGCGATAGCGATGGCTTCGTCCATGTCCTTGTAGGGGATCATGCAGGTGACGGGACCGAAAATTTCTTCGCGGGCGATGGCCATGTCGTTGGTGACGTCGGCAAATACCGTGGGTTTTACGTAGAAGCCGCTGGGGAAGTTTTCGGGGGTATCACTGCCACCGGTAACCAGACGGGCGCCTTCGGCGACTCCTTTGTCGATATAGCCGCGCACGATGTCGCGCTGGCGGGCCGAGGAGAGGGGGCCCATAAAGTCGTTGCTACCGGTGCCGACGGCGATTTCCTCGGCCACTTTTTTGGCAATGGTCACTGCCTCCTCGTAACGCTCGGCAGGAACCAGCATACGGGTCAGGGCGGTACAGGTTTGCCCGGTATTGATGAATACATCTTCACAGCCCCAGCGCACGGCGGCTTCCAGGTCGGCATCCGGGGTGATGATCAGCGGTGACTTGCCGCCCAGCTCCTGGGTAACCCGCTTGACCGTGGGTGCGGCGGACTTGGCCACTTCGATGCCGGCGCGGGTGGAGCCGGTGAAGGAGACCATGTCGATATCCACGTGGCTGGAAAGCGCTGCGCCGACAATCGGCCCGGCACCGGGGACCAGATTGAAGACCCCGGCAGGCAGGCCGGCAGCGTCGATGATTTCTGCCATCACATAATCCTGGAGCGGGGTGAGTTCCGACGGCTTCTGGATCATGGTGCAGCCGGCGGCGAGGGCCGGGGCCACTTTGCCAACGAACTGGTGCAGGGGGTAGTT
>NZ_LZDE01000113.1 GCF_002009015.1 Microbulbifer mangrovi
CGCCTGCAAGGCAGGCTCCTACGACGTACATTGTAGGAGCCTGCCTGCAGGCGAACGCGGAACCCCGGCCTGTGCCGGGGCGACAATATGGCTTTCGCCTGAATGACGGGCGATTACAGTTCGCGGGCTACCTTGACGATATCGTAGACCTCGATCTGGTCGCCGGCTTTGACGTCATTGTAGTCTTTAACGCCGATACCACACTCCATACCGTTGCGGACTTCCTGAACGTCGTCTTTGAAGCGACGCAGGGATTCCAGTTCGCCCTGGTAGATCACCACGTTGTCGCGCAGTACACGGATCGGCTTGTTGCGGTGTACGGTACCCTCGGTAACCATACAGCCGGCAATCGCACCGAACTTCGGTGAGCGGAACACGTCGCGCACCTGAGCGATACCGACAATCTCTTCGCGCAGTTCTGGATCCAGCATCCCGGACAACGCCTGCTTCACTTCGTCCAGAAGGTTGTAGATCACGCTGTAGTAACGGATTTCAACGCTTTCGGTCTCGGCCAGTTTACGCGCGGCCACATCGGCACGGGTATTGAAGCCGATGACGATGGCACCGGAAGTCAGGGCCAGGTTGATGTCGTTCTCGGCGATACCGCCGACACCGCTGGAAACCACATTGACGGAGACTTCTTCGTTGCCGATGTCCGCGAGGGCAGACAGGATGGCCTCGAGGGAACCGCGTACGTCCGCCTTGATGACAACCGGCAGTACTTTCTTCTCGCCGGCTTCCATATCCGCAAACATGTTTTCCAGCTTGGCGGCCTGCTGACGCTGCATGCGCTCACGACGTTCTTTGTCGGCGCGCTGCTCGGCCACTTCACGGGCCTTGCGCTCGTCGGCAACTACCAGGAACTCATCACCCGCATTCGGCGTGGTATCCAGACCCAGCAGCTCAACCGGGGTAGACGGGCCGGCTTCCTTCACGGATTTGCCCAGCTCGTTGGTCATGGCGCGAACACGGCCATAGCTCTGGCCCGCCAGCACGATATCGCCGCGCTTCAGTTCGCCGTTCTGTACCAGCAGGGTGGCAACCACACCGCGGCCTTTTTCCAGGCGGGATTCAATAACAACACCGCTGGCCGGCACGCTTACCTTGGCCTTCAGTTCCAGCATTTCGGACTGCAGGGAAACGGCTTCCAGCAGCTCGTCGATGCCCTGACCAGTGTGCGCGGATACCTCGATGAACTGGGTATCGCCGCCCCAGTCTTCCGGGATAACGTCTTTGGCTGCCAGTTCGTTCTTCACACGATCCGGATCCGCCGCTTCCTTGTCGCACTTGTTGATCGCGACAACCAGCGGCACGCCCGCTGCCTTGGAGTGGGCAACCGCTTCTTCGGTCTGCGGCATGACGCCATCGTCCGCGGCCACAACCAGGATAACCACGTCGGTCGCCTTGGCACCGCGGGCACGCATGGCGGTAAACGCGGCGTGTCCCGGGGTATCCAGGAAGGCGATCTCGCCCTGGCTGGTTTTTACGCGGTAAGCACCGATGTGCTGGGTAATACCGCCGGCTTCACCGGATGCCACCTTGGTTTTACGGATGTAGTCGAGCAGCGAGGTTTTACCGTGGTCAACGTGAC
>NZ_LZDE01000114.1 GCF_002009015.1 Microbulbifer mangrovi
GCCATCCAGGCCGCATACGGTCTGGCAAAGCCGTACCCGACATCGCCACCTTCGCCCCCTCCCCTTACTTACCAACCAGTTATTCCTTGATCGGAAGGCGCCAGAATACACACCTGTCCGCGCCTCCGGACAAAGGGTGTCCGGACACATTTTCCGGACACCCCGCCACCGTTCACCAAATCTCTAGAAAATATATTTTCTATATATTTCAATAACTTAAAGACAAAACCAAGCTTGGCACGGCAATTGCGATAAGGCCGCTGCATCCGAAAAGTTAACTGTGCATCCGCGGCCAGAAACACCCGCGTCACAGTGGCAGAACAAAACAAACTGATTCGCAGTACTTGGGAACAACATGATCAGAGATACCTCAGGACAGGACATCCAGCTTAATCCGCAAAGCCCGTGGAAGAACCCGCGCCTGCTGAAGCGCGCCGGCCTCGGCGTCGCCGCTGCGGCTTTTGTGGTTTGGGGGCTGGTGAGCTGGCAGAGCACCAACGCGGTGGACGCGAGCGTGTCACTGTCGCGCCTGAATATTGCGCAGGTGGAGCGCGGGGATCTGGTTCGGGATCTGGTGGTTCAGGGCAAGGTGGTGGCGGCTAACAGCCCTACCCTGTTCAGCCCGGCTCAGGGCATCGTGAAATTTGCAGTCAAGGCCGGTGACACGGTTGCCCAGGGACAGATTCTGGCAGAAGTGGACAGCCCGCAGTTGCAGAACCAGCTGGCCCAGGAAAGCGCGCTGTATAACAAACTGAGCGTGGAACTGGCCCGCCAGAAAATTCAGGCCAAGCGCCAGCGTCTGGAAAACACCCAGAAAGCCGACCTCGCCAAGGTTGACCTGACCGCGGCACAGCGAGAGCTGAAGCGCGCCGAGCTGTCCATGGAGAAACAGATCATCTCCCAGCTCGACTTCGAAAAGGCCAGCGACGACCTCGCGCGTGCAGAACTCGAATACAAACAGGCGGTGCAAAACTCCCAGCTTGAGAACGAAGCCCTCGCGTTTGAAACCCAGACACTGCAGCTGCAGGTCGACCAGCAGCAACTGCAAGTAGAGGAGCTGCAGCGCAAGGTCAACGAACTGCAGATCGTCTCCCCCGTCGACGGCACTATCGGCAGCCTCGCCGCCACCCAGCGCTCCGCTGTCGCTGCCAATGCTCCCTTACTCACCGTCGTCGACCTCACCAGCTTCGAACTGGAAGCCGCAGTGCCGGAAAACTACGCCGACGACCTGGGGCTGGCCATGGCGGTGGAAATCAATATGGGCGGCAGCAAGCTCCCCGGCGAGATCACCGCAATCGCACCCGAGGTCATCGACAACCAGGTCGTCGCCCGCGTGCGCTTCACCGGCGAGCAACCCGTCAACCTACGCCAGAACCTTCGGCTTACCGCGCGGGTACTGTTGGAAAACCGCAGCGACGTGATGCTGGTGAAACGCGGAGCTTTCCTGGATCAGACCGGTGGGCGTTTCGCCTGGAAGCTGAATGACCAGCAACAGGCAGTGAAAGTACCGATCACTATCGGCGCTCTGGGTTTGAACCAGGTGGAGATTGTTTCCGGTCTCAAGGAGGGTGACCAGATCATTACCTCCTCGGCGGATGAGCTGGAAAAAGCGCAGCTGGTTGCGCTGAAAGATTAATAGGTCATACAGATACAAGATGCGAAGGCGCTGATACCGATGGATGTTTGCGAGACCGTCTGCGGCCAGGACGG
>NZ_LZDE01000115.1 GCF_002009015.1 Microbulbifer mangrovi
CTGCGCCTGCGCTGGGCGTTAGGCAATGTATGAATTCTTCTGAAATCATCGAAAAATTCGAGTCCAGAGATAGTCATTCCATATGGGAGGCGACATGGGAAATTTTACGGTGCGCGGATAAGACTGAGCTAAAAAAGTTGATGCCTTACCTGAAGAAGTTCAAAGAAATCATAAATGGTCTTGATCTGGGTGGTGCGATCTATAGCAATAAAAATTCAGCAAACTTGGCACTTTCGCATATCGAACAATCAGTTACGAATATTTGTCATTGTTCACTATTTACCCAATCGCCAAAATTCTCTCCGAGCAAGGAAGCAGAGTGGGGGCATGTATCGCTAAAAGGTAGTGAAATCAAAAAAGAGTTATATGAAGAACATTATGATGTTGTTTGCAACTATTGTGGTAATCAGTACTTTGTGAGAGAGGTGCATGGTTGGCATGTACCGTGGTACGAGTGGAAAATTGCCTAACAATCACAAGCAAAGGGACGGCCAACGCTATGCACATTTTATGCGGTCGCTTCGCTCCCAATTTTGCACAAAATATGTATAGCATTGTCCGCCCCTGTTGTGGGCGTTAACTTACAGTATGAAATTACCTCTTTTACTATCTGCAACCCTATTTTCGTGTTCTGCTCTTGCGGACTCATGTTGGCTGAGCTATGCGAAGCAAATAGCTGCGGAAGAAGGTATAAACTTCCATAACTATGCACTAAACAATAGCGATCTAGTGTTTATCGGAGAGGCAACATACACTTCGGCTACCACCTCAAGAGAAAAAGGTAAAGAAGAACATCTCATTGAGACCTACTCAAAATTCGAGATTAATAAGGTCATCAAAGGAAATTCAATTAAGAAAATTGCTATTCATGGCAGATATACGTGCAGTTGTCGCTACAAATTTGAACCTGGTGTTAAATATATTGTGCTCGCAACTTTTAACGAGAAGGAAAATAGCTATGAAACAAGCTTTTGTGAGTATATCAGTCCTGCGGAACCTGGTACGGTTAGGTTAGTTGAGAGGGCGCTGTCAGATCCAAGTTAACCAAGCAATGCAGCCGACGGCTAAGTTTGTGCACTTTTCGCGCGGTCGCTGCGCTCCATTGTCGCGCAAAAAGCGCACAAACTTAGCCGCGGCTGATTGCGGCGTTATGCGCAGTAGAGGGATTATCCTTTGATTAAGAAGCTCATATCTACAATTCTTCTACTTGTTGCAAGTCAACCCAGTTTCAGCTCCTATGAGTTGAATCCAAGGCTATTGGAGAAGCAAGTCTTAAAAGATCCAATTTCCGGATGGATTGAAATCAAGAAAAATGGAAATGGGCAAGTCATAGTTCCCGCCAATGGGTATAAGTGGAAAGAGTTGTCTGGAGAATCTGTTTACCTATCTTCTAAAGGGAATGTTGAGATCACTTCTGATCTGGGGAAATATAAATCTCCAGATAATTTCGGACCAGTAGCATTTGAACAGCTGCATTCATTTCAAATAGATAGATTTAATGAAAAATTGAAAAACAAATTTGGCATTGAGAGCAATCTTAAGCACTTGTATCACCTGAGGGTGTTTGGTGCCAACATGAGATTTTCAATACCAGATTATTTCGCTTATGATTTGACTCTATATTCAGACGGTAAAAAACTTCAATATATCTTGGTTTGCCGGGATTATTGCCATAACTCTGAACCGGAAATAGTGTTCGTAGAACAGGGGTAATCGCATAACAAGGTGCGGCAGACCGACG
>NZ_LZDE01000116.1 GCF_002009015.1 Microbulbifer mangrovi
AAAACAGGGATGTTTTAGAAGAGTCCCCAGGGATGGGTTTACGACGTGTCTGGTAAACCCGCACCGGCAGCAGTACCGCCACCGAATTTAAATAGGGCTTAGCGAGTTTCGTTAAACAGCTCGCGGCCAATCAGCATACGACGGATCTCGGAAGTGCCCGCGCCGATCTCGTACAGCTTGGCATCGCGCAGCAGGCGGCCGGTGGCGTACTCGTTGATATAGCCGTTGCCACCGAGGGTCTGGATTGCCTGCAGGGCCATCTGGGTGGCACGCTCCGCGGTAAACAAAATCACCGCCGCAGAATCCTTGCGGGAGTCCTCACCGCGATCACAGGCTTTCGCCACTGCGTACAGGTAAGCGCGGCTCGCATTCAGGTCCGCGTACATATCCGCAACCTTGCCTTGCATCAGCTGGAACTCGCCGATCGCCTTGCCAAACTGTTTGCGATCGTGAATGTAAGGCACCACGATATCCATGCACGCCTGCATGATACCCACCGGGCCACCGGAAAGAATGGTGCGCTCGTAATCCAGGCCGCTCATCAGCACGCGTACACCGCCGTTCAGCTGGCCCAGGATATTCTCTTCCGGCACTTCACAGTCCTCGAACACCAGCTCACAGGTGTTCGAGCCGCGCATGCCCAGCTTGTCCAGCTTCTGCGCCTGTGTGAAGCCCTTGAATCCGCGTTCAACAATAAACGCAGTAATACCGCCAGAGCTGATGCCCGGCTCGGTGCGCGCATAGATTACATAAGTGTTCGCGTCTGGACCGTTGGTGATCCACATCTTGTTGCCGTTCAGGATAAAACGGTCGCCCTTCTTCTCCGCCTTCAGCTGCAGGCTCACTACATCGGAACCGGAGTTCGGCTCACTCATTGCCAGCGCGCCGATATGCTCGCCGGAGCACAGCTTTGGCAGGTACTTCGCCTTCTGCTCCGGGGTGCCGTTTTTGCGAATCTGGTTGACGCACAGGTTGGAGTGGGCGCCATAAGACAGGCCGACGGAAGCGGATGCGCGGGAAATCTCCTCCATTGCCACCGCGTGTGCCAGGTAACCCATATTGGAACCGCCGTACTCCTCTTCCACGGTCATACCCAGCAGGCCCAGCTCGCCGAACTTCTTCCACATATCGGCGGGGAACAGGTTGTCCTCGTCGATCTGCGCCGCACGCGGGGCCAGTTCTGCCTGGCAGAACTTGTAGACCATGTCCCGCAGCATATCGATTTCTTCGCCGAGGTCGAAGTTGAGGGTTGGGTAAGGAGTATTCATCGCGTGCTCCGCTTTGGATCCGTCAGAGGTATTTATGAAATTGGGTTTGGTTCAGTCTGTTTGTTCTTTCAGCGCCGCCTGGGTGCGGGCGGTCGCATCGTCCAGCTGGGCGAGCATTTTCTCGATGTCCCGCTGTTGCTGTCGCAGCTGCTGGCGCTTGGCGTCGATACGGTCGAGGAGGCGATTGAGCTGGTCCACATTGCCATGGGCCGGGTCGTACATATCAATGATTTCCCGGCTCTCATCGAGCGAGAATCCGAGCCGCTTGCCGCGCAGAATCAGCTTCAGGCGCACCCGGTCTTCGGGGGTGTAGACCCGCGTCTGTCCACGCCGCTCCGGGCTGATCAGCCCCTTGTCTTCATAGAAGCGGATGGTGCGGGTGGTAATTCCGAACTCCTGTGCAAGCTCGGAAATGCTGTAGCTCTCGGCGGTAGTGCTGCTCATGGGGCCATTCCTCAGATCTGCCCGAAGTCTAGTTGACGTTTACGTTAACGTAAAC
>NZ_LZDE01000117.1 GCF_002009015.1 Microbulbifer mangrovi
CCCAGGGATGGGTTCACAGCGGTTTCAAAAACAGATACCCGGTGCTTCACCGCCACCCACCTGCTTAAGAAGAAATCCCACTGCACCATGATGGATTTAGCGTTCGATAAAAACCACATCTGGCACCCCTACTCCTCCCTGATCAATCCGCCTCCCGTCTACCCCATCGCACGCGCCGAAGGTGTACGAATCTATCTGGAAGACGGCCGCGGATTGATCGACGGTATGAGTTCCTGGTGGAGCACCCTGCACGGCTACAACGTTCCCGAACTGAACGCCGCCATGCAGGCGCAGATGGAAAAAATGAGTCACGTCATGTTCGGCGGCCTCACCCACGAGCCCGCCATCGAACTCAGCAAAAAACTCGTAGCCCTCACCCCAGAACCACTGCAGAAAGTCTTCCTCGCAGACTCCGGCTCCGTCTCCGTAGAAGTCGCCATCAAAATGGCCCTGCAATACTGGCAATCCCAGGGCAAACCGGAAAAAAGCCGGCTGCTCGCGCTGCGCAACGGCTACCACGGCGACACCTTCGGCGCCATGGCCACCTGCGACCCCGTCAACGGCATGCACCACCTGTTCGCCAGCCAGCTCACCCAGCACCTGTTTGCGCCCGCCCCGCAACCCAAGTTCGATGAACCCTGCTCCGATCAAGACATTGCTGACCTTCAGCAAATGATTGAACAGCATCACCAGCAATTGGCAGCAGTGATTCTGGAACCGATCGTACAGGGCGCCGGCGGAATGCGTTTTTATTCCCCGGAATATTTACGCAAAGTGCGTGAACTTTGCGACACATACGACCTGCTGCTGATCGCCGACGAAATCGCCACCGGCTTCGGCCGCAGTGGCAAAATGTTCGCCTGCGAACATGCAGGGATTTCGCCGGATATTCTTACCCTGGGCAAGGCACTCACTGGCGGCACCATGACCATGGCGGCGACGCTGTGTACAGATAAGGTGGCCAATGGGATCTGTAACGGTGAGGCGGGTGTGTTTATGCACGGGCCGACGTTTATGGGTAACCCGATGGCATGTGCGGTGGCCAACGCGAGTATCGAGTTATTGTTACAGCGGGACTGGCAAAAACAGGTGAACAATATTGAAGCGCAGATGACGCGGGAGCTTGCGCCACTGAAAGATGCCTCAGGTGTGGCGGACGTGCGTGTGCTCGGAGCCATCGGTGTGGTGGAGATGAAGCAGCCTGTGGACAACCGAACACTACAGGAAAGCCTGATCGAGCGCGGCGTGTGGCTGCGTCCTTTCGGCAAGCTGGTTTACACCATGCCGCCCTATGTTATTACACCTTCAGATCTTACTAATCTGACAAGTTCCATGAACGAAACCCTCTCCGCTTTGTGAATATCGTAATTCATCACAAATTGTAAAGGCTGGCGGAGAAAGCCTTCCCGAAACAAATCGCAATACGTCCTTCTTGTGCGAGTCCCTGGTGTGAGTCCCGGGGCCCGCCGGGCAGCCTTCCTGCCCGAAAACAATAATTTACAAGAAGGAATTTTCACAATGCGAATGATCAGAGTCAGCAAACCGCTCAGTGCCGCCATCGCGGCGACGACACTGGCCGGTTCCGCCCTGTTTTCCGGGAGTGTCCTTGCAGCCAACTATGGAGAGGCGCTGCAGAAATCCATTTATTTTTACGAGGCGCAGCAGTCCGGCCCCATCCCCAACTGGAACCGCAATGAGTGGCGCGGTGATTCTGCGATGGACGATGGCGCGGATAACAGCGTGGATTTGACCGGTGGCTGGTACGACGCCGGTG
>NZ_LZDE01000118.1 GCF_002009015.1 Microbulbifer mangrovi
CGCCGCTGCGCACGGCGTTATGTTTCTACTTAGTCATGAATGATATTCAGGAAATTATAGAAAGAATTACAAAGGCCTTTGATGGCGTTTCTCGGGCTGGAGGAATGACCCTCTCGCAGTCGACAGCGCTCGATGATGGCCTCAGTGAGGAGGATGTACTGGCTATTCCTATCACTGAGCAGGATGAAAAATGGGCAGACGTTCCTGATAAAGAACTTGAAGAAAATGATTTTGGCTTGGCAAATATCGATGAAATTGGTTTTCGATATTATCTTCCTGCGTTCATGATCTACAGCCTTAAGTATGGAGAAGAGAGCCCTAGCAATGTATGCAATCATACTGGTCATATGTTGTGTAGCCATTGGGACCATACTGATACATTTTCATCTGAACAAAAGAAAGCAATAAAAAAATACTTAAAATACATGCGGGACAACCGCAACGATTGGTGGGCGTATCGAGCCTTAGATGTTTGGTGTAAGGATGAGGTATCCGACTAAACATAACAATCACAGGCAGGTTGCTCGGAACCTAACCCGCTTTTGCACACACCTCCATCTAACTGATGTGGAGGTGTCCAATGGCACGAAGAAAGCACTACAATCGTTACGACGACGATTTTAAGGCAACAGCAGTTTCGCTGACCGAGATTCCTGGTGTACTAGCCATACACGTAGCTGAAGCTCTCGATATCCATGAAGTGATGCTTTATCGTTGGCGCATGGAGATGCGACGGGGGCAGATCATGGCCAAGAAGAAAAACATACAGATAGATCCTGAGGTCAAGTCGGAGCTGAAGCGCCTCAGGAAACTGGAGCGTGAGCATAACCTGCTCCAGGAAGAGCATGCCCTTTTAAAAAAAGCCATCCAATTCTCTTTACAACAAAAGGGGAAATCTTCGAGTTCATAGATCAAAACCGAGATAAGCACAGCATTGCAATGATGTGCCGGATCTATGACGTCAGCCGCGATGGTTACAATTCCTGGCGCCGCCGTGGTGTGTGTGGACGTCGGCGAGAAGATAGCGAACTGTTTGTACACATAAGATCGATTTTTAACCGACATGATGGGTGCTATGGCAGCCCCAAAATCACCCAAGAGCTGAAAAAGAAGGGTATAAACGTTGGTCAAAAACGAGTGGCTAGAATCATGCGAAATCACGGTCTCAGGGCCGTGAAATCGCGGATCTATACGGCTCGAGCCGGTACTTACAGGCATGTTTATGGGATCAAATGTAAGATAGAAGGCATCAAGCTGACGCGCCCGAACCAGCTGTGGGTGGGCGATGTTACTTATATCAAGCTCAGAGATGGTAGCTGGCAGTATCTGTCGGTAGTCATGGATCGCTACAGCAGAAAGGTTGTCTCCTGGTCCCTGAGTGATAGAAGGGATGTCTCTCTGACACTGTCCAGCATTGATAGGGCGGTGCGAAACCGTGGACATCACCCTGAGCTAATCTTTCACTCTGACCGTGGTAGCGAGTACTTGTCGGGTCAATATCGTGAGAGACTGCGGCGGTATGGGATCAGTCAAAGCATGAATCGAGTAAAGAACATGAATGACAACGCATTCATTGAGTCGTTCTTTCACCAATTTAAAACAGAGCGTATTAAGCGCCAAGTCTTCGATTCTGAAAAACAGCTAAGATCGACGGTGACCGAATATATGCGCTACTACAACAATCAGAGGTCGCATTCGTCTATTGGGTATGTTTCACCTCAAGAATTCGAGTGTAAAATCAATTGCTAACAACTAGGTGTGTGCAAAATCGGGTTAAGTCCCCTCCAGGCCTTCGGCCCTCCGCG
>NZ_LZDE01000119.1 GCF_002009015.1 Microbulbifer mangrovi
AACATCCCTGTTTTAGAAGGTCTGGCAAACCTGCACCGGCAGCAGCACCTTCGCATCCAGATTCTGACTACGAATTGGCCTCGTATTTTTTATGAATCAGATTCAGAGCAAGATTAATTCCCGAGATCCAGCGTTTGCGGAAAACCGCGAACAGATGCAGAAAATCGTCGACGACCTGCGGGAAAAGCTGGAAACCATTTCCAAGGGCGGCAGTGAACGCGCGCGGGAGAAGCACGTTTCCCGCGGTAAACTGCTACCCCGCGACCGTATCGACACCCTGCTCGACCCGGGCAGCCCGTTTCTGGAATTCTCCCAGCTGGCGGCCTACGACGTATACGGTGAAGATGTACCAGCGGCGGGCATCCTGACCGGTATCGGTACCGTTGCCGGCCAGCCGTGTGTGATCGTTGCCAACGATGCCACGGTAAAAGGCGGCACCTACTATCCGCTGACGGCGAAAAAGCACCTGCGTGCACAGGCTATCGCCGAGCAGAACAATCTGCCGTGTATTTACCTGGTGGATTCCGGTGGTGCCAACCTGCCGCGCCAGGACGAGGTGTTCCCGGATCGCGAGCATTTCGGACGCATCTTCTTCAACCAGGCCAATCTGTCCGCGAAGAATATTCCGCAGATCGCGGTGGTGATGGGTAGCTGTACTGCCGGCGGTGCCTATGTACCCGCCATGGCGGATGAGTCCATCATGGTGAAGGAGCAGGCTACTATTTTCCTCGCGGGTCCACCGCTGGTAAAAGCGGCTACCGGTGAAGAGGTTTCTGCAGAAGAGCTTGGCGGTGCAGAGGTGCACTGCAAGACGTCCGGGGTTTCCGACCACTTTGCAAACAATGACACCCATGCGCTCGAGTTGGCGCGCAGGTCTGTTGCGCGCCTGAATCGCATCAAGAACCCGGGCCTGGATATTCAGAAACCGGTGGAGCCGATTTATCCGCCGGAAGAGATCTACGGCATTGTACCCAAGGATTCCCGCCAGCCATTTGATGTGCGCGAAATTATCGCGCGGGTTGTGGACGGTTCCGAATTCGACGAATTCAAGGCGATGTACGGCACCACACTGGTGACCGGTTTTGCGCGGATTCACGGTTACCCCGTGGGCATCGTGGCCAACAACGGCATCCTGTTTGCTGAGAGCGCACAGAAAGGCGCGCACTTTATCGAGCTTTGTGCACAGCGCAATATTCCCCTGGTATTCCTGCAGAACATCACCGGTTTTATGGTGGGCAAGCAGTACGAAGCCGGCGGTATCGCCAAACACGGGGCGAAAATGGTGACCGCGGTCGCCACTGCAAAAGTACCCAAGTTCACCATCCTGATCGGCGGTTCCTTCGGTGCCGGCAACTACGGCATGTGCGGACGCGCCTACGATCCCAACTTCCTGTTTATGTGGCCGAATGCGCGGATCTCCGTGATGGGTGGCGAACAGGCTGCCGGTGTACTGGCGCAAGTCAAGAAAGACCAGATGACAGCGCGCGGTGAAGATTGGAGCGAGGAAGACATCGCCAAGTTCAAACAACCGATCATTGACGACTACGAGCACCAGGGTCATCCCTACTACGCGTCTGCGCGTTTGTGGGACGACGGTGTGATCGATCCGAAAGATACACGCACCGTGCTGGGACTGTGCCTCGCTGCTGCCACGCACAAAGAGCCCGAGGAAACGAAGTTCGGGGTCTTCCGGATGTAATTACTGTGTCGGAGTAAAACTCTCGAAGCGAAGGTTCTGATAGCGTGGCTACTTTGTGGGACCTTCACCGGCATGGATGCCGGTGCAGAGCTTACAGGGATGTATTCACAG
>NZ_LZDE01000121.1 GCF_002009015.1 Microbulbifer mangrovi
ACAGCCATCAGGTACACGGCTTTATTATCGCGGATCGCCTCGATGGCAAAGGGGCCGCGCTCGGCTTTACCGATCATGCCCAACAGGCCGGTTTCTTCCTGCTTAAAAATTCACCGCCAGATCTTACTTTCTTTATGACTACATTTAAATGGTAGTGATTACCGGCCGTAACTTTATCCGTATGGGGCGGAATTTCAGCGCCTTCCTTGAACCGAAGAATATAAAAATCAAAAGGAATTGGCCATTTGGAGCCGATCACGAAGAACTTCTCATATCCTGTCTCCTGCTTATCCTTTTCCCACTTCCACAATTTCAATTTATTACTCTCAATCTATCAGCTACTCACACGCTTAACACCGCGCTCAGCTGCGGACAACTTTGGGCGCTTTATACGCGATAATGGGAGAGCAGAGATCTGCGCAAACGTGCACAAGGTAAGCTATCCCGCGGAGGACCGAAGGGCCGTAGCTTTACTTCCTGTGATTGATATATGAACCTGTATTTAACTTTGTTTCTGTTTCTTGTAGAGCGTAGCTAAAAGTACCAGCATTAACCCAAAACCTGCACTCACTACAAAGCCGCCCCAAAAATCTGAGCTCAATCCGATTGCAAAATTTTCCCTATTTTCTCGCAAGATGAGTTGGCTAGAAGTAGTGGCGAGCATGCCGATTACTGCTACCAATGCGGCTTTATTGGATTTTTTCATGATGTGTGTAATCTCTTCCATTGAGTGTTGATTGACATATTACGCCGCCAGCACGCACGGCTTTGTAGTGGAGACGAAGTCGTAACGGAAAAGCCGTCGCTGCACCTGGCATTGTTAGTGACCAGCTTCCGCGAGGTTAATGAGGTTGCCATCACCCCAGTCGTCATGAACAGCCAAAGTAGTGGGTAACGGATATACCCACCCTCCTGCCTTCCACCAGATCTCAGCAAACCAGGACTTGATACAGTCACCCGCCAAGGCAAGCCCGGGGAATCCCAAATCACCATCCTCCAGTGAAAAAAAGTATCTTTCATCAAAGTTGGCCAGTGCAGAGAGATGCAACTGAAGATCAAGTGACCTGCCTGCGAACAAAGACTCGTCATTATGGTCTACTTTATTGTTTTCCCCGCGGTAATAAATCCATATTGACGGTGCACTACCGTATTCGTCCAGAAACACTTCAATATGCGCAGTGTGCACGTCGTCATTGATCACACGCTTAAACAACGAGCGCAGAGTTTCGATAACCGATACCGAGACGCGATCAAGCTCTCGACGATAACGAGATACGAACTGCGACTCTGTGAGACCGAAAGGAACCATGCTTCCTCGCTAACGCCGCAATCAGTCGCGGCCTACCTTGTGCATTTTTTGCACGAAAATTGGGGCGCAGGGACTGTGAAAAATGTGCAAAATTTGCAAAAGCGGGGTAGGTTCCGAACGAAATACCTCGCCTTGTTATGGATTACCGTCCCAACCACTGCGGTCCCAGACATTTTGTACGCGAACCCAAACTTCGCTTGGCATTGAATTCTTCTAAACACCGCCGAGTAGATTAGCAAATTTCTTCTCTTCTTGGGCTAGCTGCTCCACTCGCTCAATAATTTCTGGGCCATGCTGAGCAAGAAATTGCGCTAACGGACCCGCTGCCAGAACTTCATTTATTGCATTGTTCTGACTGAAATTCATGATTGCCAAAATCAAATCTAAAGTCTTATCAGGCTTTTCGTAGACGAACTCATACTCAATATCCTCGAGCCATTCATATTGATCTCTACGCGGATCATCGGCTTCAAGCTTCCACATCTCAATCCACGATTTGGCTACTTCTTCAATATTCATTTTGATGCATAACGCCGCCAGTAGGGGCAGCTTAAATTGTGCGCTTTTTTGGGCAAAAATAGGAGCGCAGCGACTTGCGTAAAACGTGCACAAGGTAAGCTGT
>NZ_LZDE01000122.1 GCF_002009015.1 Microbulbifer mangrovi
TTTGCGACGCTCCTGAAAACCTGCACCCGGCACTTGGCCTTCGATTCATATCCCTGTGCTTCGAATAGAGGCGGTTCAGGAGTTACGGGAAAATCTCAATCGGGGTACCGGTATCGACCATCGCCCAGATCTCATCCATCTGCGGGTTGGTTACCGCGATACAGCCATCGGTCCAGTTCATGCGAGTCAGGTACTCTTCGATACCTTTCCAGTGCGGCTTCTGGCCGTGGATCATGATCGCGCCGCCCGGGCTGCGGCCCAGTTTTTTCGCCCGTGCGCGGTCAGTCGCGTTCGGGTAGGAAACCTGAATGGCGCGATAGTAAGTGCTGTTCTTCTTTTTCCAGTTCAGCGTGTAGCGGCCCTCTGGCGTGCGCGAGTCACCCTCGTACTGCTTGTGGCCCACCGGGTTTTTACCGAACACCACCTTGTAGCTTTTCACAACCTTACCGTTGCGTTTCAGCTGCATCAGGTGCTTGGATTTGTACACCACGACCTCATCCACTGGTTTGATCTTGGCAAAAACCAGGGTCGGCGTCAGGAGAAGGGCAATCAGGCTGAGTTTTAAATATCGCATGGCTCTCATCGGTAGTTGTGACATTCCGGGGCTAAACAGTCAGCTTCCGTGCTCTCGCACTTCCGACTGCGGCCGTCAAAGCGGCACGCAATCTGGTTGCGCGTTGCGACTATGTAACGCAATAGCGTTATGACAGCGCTGTCCTTCGCTGTCGCCCCGAACCAGGTTCGGGGCATTTGTTAGGCAATTATCCTAACTCGAACCGCTTTATGGCGAAGTGGGTTGTATGATTAATGCTCTGAGTGGTCAATTTATCACCAAGTAGACCACGTTTAAAGAGGCGTCAAATAAAAAAGACCGAACACACTGAGGAAGATTCCGTGACCAGTACGTTTTTTGTGACCGGCACCAACACCGAAGTCGGTAAAACCTATATCACCGCAGCGCTGCTCGAAGCGGCGCGATTGCGCGGGCTGCAGACAGCGGCTGTGAAGCCAGTGGCCTCCGGCTGTGAGTCCACCCCGGAAGGTCTGCGCAACAGTGATGCGCTGACCCTGATGGATGCCATGACCCAGGATCTGGATTACCAGCAGGTCAACCCCGTAGCCCTGGAGCCGGCGGTGGCGCCCCATATTGCGGCGATGGAGGCGGGCAAGCGGCTCGATCCGTCTCGTCTTGTCGGTATCTGTCGCGGGGTGATGAGCGGCAAGCCGGATCTGGTATTGATCGAGGGTGCGGGCGGCTGGCGGGTACCGCTGGCGCCGCGCATGTTCCTCTCGGACCTGCCGAAGGAGCTGGAGTTGCCGGTGATACTGGTGGTGAATATGGAGCTGGGTTGTATCAATCACGCGCTGCTCACCGCGGAGGCGATTCACCGCGATGGGCTGCCGTTGGCGGGCTGGGTGGCGAACTTTGCTCGCGGGCCGATGGAAGACATGCCGCGCGCGGAGCAGAACCTGATGACCCTGAATGCACTGCTCCCTGCGCCCTGCCTGGGCGTGGTTCCCCACGATGAACAGGGCGATTACCGCAATGGCGCGGCGCATCTGGATCTCACCCCGTTGTTGCCGGCCAGTCGCGAAAACTGAATTTCTCACAAACAAAAAAGGCAGCCTGAGCAGGCTGCCAGAGTCGCGCCGTCCCTGGCGCTGGTTATGGGGATTCGGTGTGGCCCCTTAAACCACTCACGGTTTTACACTCTAAACATTGTCTGCGGGGATCAGCGCGCGCTGCCGTCGCCGCCGCGGAGAATATTGTTAGACGATTTACAGCCGTTGGCCGCCAGGTAGTCGAAGGCCGCCTTGGTCTGCACCAGGCCCCAGCCGGTGTTGTAGTCGTAACCCGGTTCACCCAGGTCGGCTGCGGAAGCACGCAGGGCCAGGCGGATGTCGTTGGCGCTGCACTGTGGGAAGTGGCTCCACACTTTCGCGGCGATACCGGAAACGTGCGGGGTGGCCATGGAGGTGCC
>NZ_LZDE01000123.1 GCF_002009015.1 Microbulbifer mangrovi
TGCCACCAGGTATCCACAATCGGGCAGCGCTCCTCCCCCACCACCTTGAAATACCACTCCCAGGCTTCCGGATTGATCGGTTCACCCACGGTACCCAGTAACCTGAGGGTACTGCGGTCGCACTTGGTAACGTAATCGTCGCCGGCACCCATCAAGGCGCGGATGGCGGTGGGTGCGGTGTAGAAGGTATTTACCCTGTGCTTTTCCACCACCTGCCAGCAGCGGGACGCGTCCGGGTAGGTGGGCACCCCTTCAAACATCAGCGAGATGGCACCGGCTGCCAGCGGGCCGTAAACGATGTAGCTGTGGCCGGTGATCCAGCCTACATCGGCAGTACACCAGAACACATCGCCCTCTTTGTAATCGAAGGCGTATTTGAAGGTCATGGTGGACATCAGCAGGTAACCGGCGGTGGTGTGCAGCACCCCCTTGGGTTTACCTGTGGAACCGGAGGTGTAGAGGATAAACAGCGGGTCTTCCGCATTCATCGGCTCCGGCGCGCACTCGGTGCTCTGCTCGGCAACAGACTCGGCGTACCAGATGTCGCGTTTGCTGTCCCAGTCGACATTGGCGCCGGTGCGCTTCACCACGATGGCGGTGTGTACGTCCGGGCATTTGGCCAGGGCCTTGTCCACGTTGGCTTTCAGGGGCACCTTGCGACCGCCGCGCACGCCTTCGTCAGCGGTGATCACCAGGCGGCAATCTGAATCGAGAATTCGATCTTTAAGGGAGTCGGGCGAAAAGCCGCCAAATACAACGGAGTGCACCGCGCCAATACGGCTACAGGCGAGCATCGCATAGGCGGCCTCGGGGATCATCGGCATATAGATACACACGCGATCCCCCTTGCTCACACCACGGTCTTTCAACAGGTTCGCAAGGCGGCACACCTGTTCGTGCAGCTCGCTGTAGGTGATCGTTTTACTGTCAGCGGGATCATCGCCCTCCCAGATAAACGCGGTCTGCTGTGCACGTGCGGGCAGGTGGCGGTCGATGCAGTTGACGGAGACATTCAGTTCACCATCGGCAAACCAGGCCGCGTGTCCCTTTGTCAGATCTTCTTCCACGACCTTGGTGAAAGGTTTGCTCCACTGCAGGAAATCCTTGGCCTGCTGGGACCAGAATCCCTCGGGATCTTCTACCGACTGCTGGTACATGCGCTGATAGTCCTCGTTGCGAACGAGGGCATCGGCTGCGAATTTTTCCGGCACTGGGTGTAGGTGCACTTCAGACATTGTTTTCTCCCTTATTAGAATTATCGGGCTGCTGCGCCTCCGTTGAGTAATGCTGGTAAGTAAGCAATCACCCTGGCGCGATCATCGCAGTTATGCCCCGGCAGCGAATCAAAGGGTGCAGGCGGGGCGCAGTATTCCCGATAAGTTATACCATTGGCGGCCAAGAAATGACAACGCTGTCACCCCTTCTATCACTTCATCATAGCCTGCGATGTTTACGGATTCCCAGCCCGGAACCGGAATCCCGTGCCTTTTTTGCCGCCGCGGTGCAAAATACCCCACAGAAAAAGTGATCACATTTTAGGAGTGCATTCTATGTCGGTAAAACTGCTGCGTATCCAGGAAGGCCAGGGTGAGCGGGATGCGGGTCCCGTCGCCAAAGAAAAAGTGCTGGCGGGCGCCCCTCAGCAATTGACAGAGCATTTCTTTACCAATGCAAAGGACAACTTCTTTTGCGGTGTCTGGTCATCGGATGCGGGCAAGTGGACGCTCACATACAGCGAAGATGAGTTCTGCTACATCATCGAGGGCGAGGCGATCATTACCGATGCCGAAGGCACCAGTGAGAAGGTGTCTGCGGGGGATGCGTTCTGTATTCCCGCCGGGTTTGAAGGTACTTGGGAGACAGTTGGCTCGGTAAAGAAATTTTACGCTATATACGAGGAGTGACTGTTCCGTGGCACCTGCTTGGGCACCCGACTGGCGATCTAGCGCCGGAGGAGGCGGTTCAGGACCGAGCTAGGCGGCCCCAGTGAATAAGTCCCTGTACGCTGCGCCGGCGACATCCCTGTCGCCGACG
>NZ_LZDE01000124.1 GCF_002009015.1 Microbulbifer mangrovi
GGTTCACGGCGTGTCTCGCAAAGGGATCTCGGTAGCAGGGCCGCCACAGGCCTGGCCGAGTGGGATGGGACCACTAAAAAGGGACCACTAAATCAGTTCAGCGGCCCATCCAGTTCAGAAGTTACCAGCGTGCCCCGCAGGGAGTTAGGAAGTGCTTCCTCAATCAATACATCGGCAAACTTACCGATCAGTTCCATCTGGTCGCAACGGAAATTGACCACCCGGTTGTTTTCGGTCCGTCCTTGCAGCTGGCCCGGGTCTTTCTTGGATACACCGCTGACCAGAACCCGTTCCATATTACCTACCATGCGGCGTGCAATCTCGGCGGCCTGCTGGTTGATGCGGTGCTGCAGCAGCTGCAGACGCTTCTTCTTCACCTCTTCCGGGGTATCGTCCGGCAGGTCAGCCGCCGGTGTCCCCGGACGGGCGGAGTAAATAAAGCTGAATGAAATATCAAAGCCCACATCCTGAATCAGCTTCATGGTCGCCTCGAAATCCTGCTCGGTTTCCCCTGGGAAGCCGATGATAAAGTCCGAGGACAGGCAGATATCCGGGCGAATCGCTTTAAGACGGCGGATTTTGGACTTGTACTCCAGCGCTGTATGGCCGCGTTTCATCGCCATCAAAATACGGTCGGAGCCACTCTGCACCGGCAGGTGCAGGTGGTTTACCAGTTCCGGCACTTCGGCATAGACATCGATCAGTGCATCGGAAAACTCCACCGGGTGCGAGGTGGTGTAGCGGATACGGTCGATGCCGTCGATGGCCGCCACATAGGTGATCAGTTCGGCAAAGTCTACGATCTGGCCGTCTTCACCGGGCGCGCGGAAGGCGTTCACGTTCTGGCCCAGCAGGTTTACCTCGCGCACGCCCTGGTCAGCCAGGTGTGCCACTTCTTCCAATACATCCGCTACCGGACGGCTGACTTCCTCACCGCGGGTGTAGGGCACCACGCAGAAGGTGCAGTATTTGGAGCAACCCTCCATGATGGACACAAACGCACTCACGCCGTCCGCCTCCGGCTGCGGCAGGCGGTCAAACTTCTCGATCTCCGGGAAGGAGACGTCCACCACGATGGCGCCGCTCTGCTGCTTCTTGGTTTCCATCATCTCCGGCAAACGGTGCAGGGTCTGGGGGCCGAACACCAGGTCAACGTAGGGGGCGCGCTTGGCGATCGCCTCGCCCTCCTGACTCGCCACACAACCGCCGACGCCGATCACCAGTTCGGGATTCTTTTCCTTCAGGTGCTTCCAGCGGCCCAGCTGGTGGAACAATTTTTCCTGTGCCTTCTCTCGGATGGAACAGGTGTTCACCAGCAGGACATCGGCTTCTTCCGGATCATCAGTGGGGACCATCTGGTGGGATTCGCCCAGCAGATCCCGCATACGGGCGGAATCGTACTCGTTCATCTGGCACCCGTGGGTCTTGATAAAGAGCTTTTTCACCGGTTTTTCGGACAGTTCAGAAGACATAGTGCGCCTGGTTAAAAATTGGTCAATCTGCGAAGGTGGGGCATTATACCGGCCGCTCTGATGGCTGCATAGACGCCGACCGCGCCCCTAGTGCAATTTTCGAGCGCTGGTGCTACTCTTCCGCGCTTTTCGCGGTCGAGCCCGCGAATTTACTGATTCGACACTAGAATTCACGGGGCATTGCCGTTCCGCCCCGGACCTTTTTGTCCCATTCCAGAGAGATCTATGTCTAACCCGATCTACAAAGTGATTTTCCACAATCAGAACCAGGTGTACGAGCTCTATGCCCGCGCCATTTACCAAAGTGAAATGTACGGTTTCATTGAGGTGGAGGAGTTCGTATTCGGTGAAAAGTCGCAGCTGCTAGTGGATCCCAGTGAAGAGAAGCTGAAGACCGAATTCGCCTCGGTAAAGCGTTCCTATATTCCCATGCACAGTATTGTGCGGATCGACGAGGTGGAGAAAGAGGGCACCGGTAAGATTGTCGAGGTAAAAGGTGACAAGATCGCCCAGTTCCCCTTCCCGGCACCCATGCGCCATCCGGGCGATAGCGAGTGATTGCTTGCTAAATCATCCATAAGAAAAGGGCCCCGCGGGGCCCT
>NZ_LZDE01000125.1 GCF_002009015.1 Microbulbifer mangrovi
AGTTTTATTCAAAAGCTCCAGATCTAGGCATAATGCCCAGATCTGGCAATATTTTTCCATATTTAGGCATTATGCCTAGATCTGGAAACATTCTACATGCCTACATCTAGGCACTTATCGATAAGCCCTTCTACTATTCGATGGTGTAATTCTGCGCCCTCTGCAAGCTTTCGCTTTACCACCCAGGCTTTGGCTAGCTTGCTCCATCGCCCACCGATTCGCTTTACTTCATTGCGTAGCTCTAGCTCATCAAAGGCAATTTTCAGGGCGACCCATTCAGTGAGTTTCGTATTGGCTGCGCGGTGTGCTTGCGACCGCGGGTAAGCTTCGCGTTCGGCAACGATGATTTCTACAGTGGTATAGACGGTCTTTTTACATCGTGACCGGCGGTAGCGGACAGCGCAGAGTTGCTGCCCGTATTTATCGGAATACTTTTTGGTCCCGTCATCTCCGGGCCTGAAGGTTTTTATTATGTTCATATGCCCTCCTTGGCATGTTCTGTTTAAAGTCCTAGCTTGCTCCAGATTTCGTCAACTTTCTTGGTGACATCCGGATCTTTTACGATAGGGCGCCCCCATTCGCGTGTGGTCTCGCCTTCCCACTTGTTGGTTGCATCAAATCCGATTTTTGACCCAAGGCCGGATACCGGGGAGGCGAAGTCGAGGTAGTCAATCGGGGTGTTCTCCACCATCACCGTATCCCGTGCTGGGTCCATTCGAGTGGTCATGGCCCAGATAACATCATTCCAGTCGCGGGCGTTTACATCATCATCGGTGACGATAACGAACTTGGTATACATGAATTGGCGCAGGAAGGACCACACGCCCATCATTACGCGTTTGGCGTGGCCGGCGTACTGTTTCTTCATGGTGACCACGGCGAGGCGGTAGGAGCAGCCTTCCGGGGGCAGGTAGAAGTCGACGATCTCCGGGAACTGCTTGCGCAATATCGGTACGAACACTTCGTTCAGGGCTTCCCCGAGTACTGCGGGCTCATCCGGTGGGCGGCCGGTGTAGGTGCTGTGGTAAATGGGGTCCTTGCGATGGGTGATTTTCTCTACCGTGAACACCGGGAAGCTGTCGACCTCGTTGTAATAGCCGGTGTGGTCGCCATAGGGGCCCTCGTCCGCCATGTCGTCCGGATAGATGTAGCCCTCGAGTACGTACTCAGCGCTGGCGGGCACCTGCAGGTTGCTGAGCCTGGCTTCCGCGACTTCGGTCTTGGCGCCGCGCAACAGGCCAGCAAATCCGTACTCGGAGAGCGTGTCCGGAACTGGGGTGACAGCGCCGAGGATGGTCGCGGGATCGGCGCCCAGAGCCACGGCGACGGGAAAGGGCTCTCCGGGAAATTTCTGTTGCCACTCGCGGAAGTCGAGTGCGCCACCGCGATGGGAAAGCCAACGCATGATCAGGCGATCCTTGCCAATCAGCTGCATGCGATAGATACCGAGGTTCTGGCGCTTCTTTTCTGGCCCGCGGGTGATGACCAGTGGCCAGGTGACCAGCGGCGCGGCGTCCCCGGGCCAGCAGGTCTGGATCGGCAACTTGGTGAGGTCGATGTCACCGGTGTTGATTTCAAACTGTTGGCAGTCGGCTTTGCTGACAACCTTGGGCCCCATGTTCATCACCTGCTTGAATACGGGCAGCTTTTCCCAGGCATCGCGCAGGCCTTCCGGCGGCTGCGGTTCTTTCAGGAATGCGAGCAGTTCGCCCACTTCCCGCAGCTCGCTCACGGATTCACGGCCCATGCCCAGAGCAACGCGCTCGGGAGTACCGAACAGGTTGGCAAGTACCGGGGTGTCGTAACCGGTGGGATTTTCAAATAACAGGGCTGGGCCACCGGCGCGCAGTACGCGGTCAGCAATCTCTGTCATCTCCAGGTAGGGGCTGACGGGGTGTTTGATGCGTTTGAGGAGGCCGCGCTTTTCCAGGAGTCGGATGAAGTCGCGCAGGTCTTTGTATTTCATGTTTTACCGGTCGACGAGAAGTTCAGCGGCCAGTGTAAAACAGTCGGGACACAATGGGGAATTTGCACCATACCAGGAGGTGGCAGTGCAGAAAGAGAGGGGGGGGGGTGAAC
>NZ_LZDE01000126.1 GCF_002009015.1 Microbulbifer mangrovi
CAATTGGCTCCCCTTTTTATTCTCTTCACTGAGGCGGCGGCTTATAGCCGGTAGCTCACCGAAGTCATCGCTTTCGATACCAGGGTCATCAGCCCCTTAACCGGGCCCGGGAAGCGCGCGCCACCGGCATCCAGTGCCGCGTGTTGATGTTTCGCTTCATCCACCAGCATCTGCTCCACCACCGCACGGCTCTTGTCGTCCTGGGCGGGCAGCTTCCGCAGGTGGCTTTCCAGGTGCTTGCACACCTGTTCTTCCGTTGCCGCGACAAAGCCCAGGCTGACCTTGTCGGAGATCTTGCCGGCAGTCGCACCGATGCCGAAGGAAAGGCCGTACCACATCGGATTCAGCAGACTGGGACGGCTGTCCAGTTCCTGCAGGCGCTGTTCACACCACGCCAGATGATCGATCTCCTCATCCGCCGCATGCTCCATTTCCGCACGCACCTGCGGCAACTTGGCGGTCAGGGCCTGTCCCTGGTACAGCGCCTGGGCACAGACCTCTCCGCTGTGATTCACCCGCATCAACCCCGCCGCGTGGCGGCGCTCCGCGTCCGACAGGTCCGCCTCATCTGCAGACTTGGCCGGAGACGGGCGCTCGTGACACGGCGAGCCGGGGCTCAGGGTGCGCAGGGCGCGGTCCGCCTGCAGCAGCAGGCGGTCCAGGCCGGATAACTGGCGTTGACTGCTCATCTGTGTGCTCCGTATATGGCCAGACAGGAAGAGGCCATCAGGCCTCTTCGGACTGTTCCCGCTCTACCGCGCGGTAACCGATATCCTTGCGGTAGAAGGCGCCTTCCCAATGGATCTTGCGCGCGCATTCGTAGGCATTTTCCTTGGCTTCCGCCACGGTGTCACCCAGTGCGGTGGCACAGAGTACCCGGCCGCCGTTGGTCACCACTCGCTCGCCGTCCAGTGCGGTGCCGGCATGAAAGATCTTGGCATTTTCGCTGTCGGCGCTGTCGAGGCCGGAAATGGGGTCGCCCTTGCGGTAGCTGCCTGGGTAGCCGTGTGCCGCGATGACCACACCCAGCGAGGGACGCGCGTCCCATTCCACTTCGACCTGGTCGAGGCGTTTTTCCACTGCGGCCATGCACAGTTCCACCAGGTCGGATTTCAGGCGCATCATGATCGGCTGGGTTTCGGGGTCGCCGAAACGGCAGTTGTATTCGATGACCTTTGGCGCGCCCTCTTCGTTGATCATCAGTCCGGCGTACAGGAAGCCGGTGTAGGGCATGCCCTCGGAGGCGAGGCCTTTAACGGTGGGCTCAATGACCTCTTTCATCACCCGCTCGTACACGTCCGGTGTGACCACTGGTGCCGGGGAGTAGGCGCCCATACCACCGGTATTGGGGCCGGTATCGCCGTCGCCGACGCGCTTGTGGTCCTGGCTGGTGGCCATGGGCAGGATATTTTCCCCGTCGACCATGACGATAAAGCTGGCTTCTTCACCGGTGAGGAATTCCTCAATAACGACGCGGCAGCCCGCTTCGCCGAAGGCGTTGCCGGAGAGCATGTCGCGCACGGCCAGCTCTGCCTGTTCCACGGACTCGGCGACGATGACGCCTTTACCGGCGGCGAGGCCATCTGCCTTGACCACGATGGGTGCGCCTTTTTCCCGCAGGTAGGCGATCGCCGATTCCACTTCGGTGAAATTCTGGTAGTCGGCAGTGGGAATGGCGTGGCGCTCGAGGAAGTCTTTGGTGAAGGCTTTGGAGCCTTCGAGCTGGGCGGCCGCCTTTTCGGGGCCGAAGATGTTGTGGCCGCGGCTGTTGAAGTAGTCGACGATGCCATCTACCAGCGGGGCTTCGGGGCCGACGATGGTGAGGTCGATGCCTTTTTCTTCGACGAGGTCGGAGAGTGCGGAGAAGTTGTCGACGCCGATGTTGACGTTCTGGAGCTTGGGTTCGCGGGCGGTGCCGGCGTTTCCGGGGGCGACGAAGACGGTGTCTACGGCGGGGTTCTGTGCGGCCTTCCAGGCCAGTGCGTGTTCACGGCCACCAGAGCCGATTACCAGGATATTCATTCTTGAGTTTCCCCGTGCCTGTTATTTAGGTGGGCTAGTTTAGCATTGTGCGCTGGGTTGCCGGGCCGGAGTGGGGTGAGACGGGCGAATAAAGGCGCTTCGTAAGCCAGTCCGGTGGCGCTCCTGAGGCTGGCGCCCCTCCCCGAGACACGCCGTGAACCCGTCCATGGGGGCTCGGATGCGGCCGTCCTGGCCGCA
>NZ_LZDE01000127.1 GCF_002009015.1 Microbulbifer mangrovi
GCAATGGCGGCTCCGATAGTTTCCAGAGCGCTGCCGGTGGCGACTGGGTGCTGGCAGAAAATCTTGCCAGTGTCACCCACGGCGGAAATCTCACGGTTGAAAATATCGATGTATTTACCGGTGGTTCAGGAAACATTGTCGGTGATGGTAATAGCTACTTCTTCGATGTAGACAGTGGAACTACCGTTGCCGTTGCTAATAACGTGGAGTTTACTGGCAACACATTGACATTCAATGGCATCAGTAAAGTAGAGTCCGACGGTGAATTGAATGCGCTGGGTCTCTCAGGTATCTACCTTAAAGATGATGAAAATGTAGCGGCAGAGGTTTTTGCTGATACGGCCAGTGACGATAGCGGGATCAAGTTTATTGGTTTGTCTAATGTTAGGGTGTCGCAGATAGATACTGCGCAAGCCGGCGGAATTGCTTTATCTGTGGTCGGAAATAATAGCGCTGAGTTAACTGACCCCACTTTCTCAGAAACCAAGTTGGAAATTTATGACCTGGATGACGTAATCGGTGCTTCTGGAAATACCCTTTCTTCGACCGGTGACTGGGTAGTAGACGGTAGTGGTGCAAGTAATAAGGGGATCAATTTTACCGGAGCTTGGACGGTTACCTCGAACGGTGCAGACCTGGCCGCCGAAAAAAATATCGAAAATAACTTTTCTGTTAATAGCGAAGGTTATGTCGGTATTCATGAAATGCTATTTACTGATTTGGTGACAGTCTCACCGGGTGGTGGTTCGAGTGCTAGTATTCTGGATGCTTCTGGATATGAATACGGAGTAGTCATAGGTGCCGATAACGATAGTGTCGCGCTCCTTACGGATGCGGAGGGCAGCACTGGGACAGTATTTTCCGGGTTGAGTAGGGTAACTACTGATTTTCTTTCAGCACGCGATGATGCCGGAACTACCTCATTTTCTATTAAAAACGATGGAATTAATGACTATTTTGATGCCAGTAGTAGCAATATCAGGTTCTATGATTTACTGACGATTCAGGGCACTGAAAATGGAACAGAGGTCGTTAATTGGGATGACAACTGGACTCTGAATGGCACCGCTGAATCCGGTATATATTTTTCAAGCAGTTCCGGCGTTAAAGTTATCGATTTCGATACCATCAACACTTCCGGCGGTACTCTGGATTTCAATATCGGTGAGCGTTTCACTATTGAATCTGACGGCGGCGTCACCGTTGGAAATACCACTTTTAACGATCTTGTCCTGCTGCAGAAAGGTTCGGGATTTGACGGTAGTGTTACAGGCGATCCTTCTCTGGATGCCAGTGCCTTCTCGAATGGTTTGACACTCACCGACAATGTGCTGGAAGTCGTTGCCGGTACCCTGAGTATTTTCGGCATCTCCAGCATTACCGCCAACAAGGTGACCGCGTCTGCTAATGCGATTACCCAGCATGACTTCGTGATCGGCTCTAGTGACGGTTCGCAGACTGTAACTGTTAACGAGATGGTTTTCAGTGCGCTGCAAGAAGTGATCTCCGACGGGAACGACAGTTTCTCGGAGGAGACCTCTGGTCTGGCGGTGTTGTATCTCGATGATGCCAGCGGCAGCGATATTTATTCGCACCTCGCCGGGGCGCAAGATGAGCCCGGTTTCTCCGTCGACAGCGGTATTCTTTTTTCCGGCTTCGAGTCCACGAGCGTCTCAACGGTTGATACCAATGGACAGAATATTTCGCTGGATGTGAATTCCACCAATAACGCAGACCTCGATAGCGACGCGTTCACATTTACCGGCCTTTCAAGTATTGAGGGGGCCGGGAGTGACCAGGTCACAGGCTCCGGTACCTGGACTCTGGACAACGGCAGCGTAAGCAATGCATCTATCGTTTTCTCGGGTTCATGGGACGTTGTTGCCGCTAATGGTGAACTTCAGGGCAGTGATGCACAGGAAACTTTTACCCTGGGGAGTGACGGAGCGCTGGATGTTTCCGGATATTCCACATTTGAATTCAGTGGTTTCACCTCGGTTACTGCAGGTGCGAGTAACGATAGTGTTTCCAGTAATAGTAATGTCCACTGGACTCTTCTCGATACAGATTCCGCCGAGAGCAGTAATGGAATTACCTTCGACGGCTTCAGTAGCATCGATACCGATGCGGCGACGCTCACCGGCACCGCAGGCGACGATACCTTTACCCTGACCGGCAGCGAAGCCGATGGCCTGACCCTCGCCTACGGGGGCATGAGCTTTACCGGCCTGAACGAGGTTGATGGCAATGGTTCGACCTATGATGCGGTTACCAATCCTGCCGGTGGTGACACGCTCAATGCCACCAACAACGATGACAT
>NZ_LZDE01000128.1 GCF_002009015.1 Microbulbifer mangrovi
TCGTACTTCAGCTGATAGCGCTCGCCCTGTTCATTGATCAGGCCGACCAGGTTGCGCTCACCATCGTAGAGATATTGCAGCTCGCTGCCATCGGGATTGGTGCGGGATTTGACCTAGCACAGCCATCATTGCGGTAAACAGTTCTGCGCCCGTTAGATTGAGCAATTGTTTCTAACAATCCTACAGATTACCGGAAGCCTTGAGGGCACTAAAAAATTAACCTTAAAAAACTTCTTTTTAATGAACGTAATGCAGGCCAGCCACATAAATAGAGAAAAACATATTCAAATAGAAAAAGTCCGGCCGTATAGACCGAACAAATCACTTCTAAACTAAATCACTTTACGAAGAATATCTAAAACCCCACCTTCAATTAGTGCCTGATCAGTAATCTGTCGCTCTTGATACCCGAAATTTCTATCAATTGGCTTTCTACTCAAATTTTTCCACGAAATCCCTTTTTGATATCTCGCACCACAGTTCATATCTCGTGACACTTTAATTTCTTCGCCATCAATCTCTTTAACAACGTGGTATACGCCCTCCGGCAAGCCACCTTCTTTGGAGGATTTCCACAGCTGATTTTCTACAGCCTCGACGAACCAAGCAGCCGCAGTGACCGGATACACAGATTGCGCTACTTTTATCCCCGGCTCATCCTCCTTTTGAAAGCTCAAGACTGGGGACTTGCTTAATACGAAAAGATGCGTATCCGACCTTACAAAAAACAACCTTTCAGCATCAAAGCCGATATTTTCAGCCTGACCAATCATCGCATACCCGGATGGCAACCTATCAGTATGCAACAACATTTAAATGCCCTTAATAATTTTTGCAGGGATAATCTTTACTGCACCGCTTTTCTCTAGATCACCACAAGTAAATCAGGGACACTGCCACCCAGTGAACGGTGTTATTGAGGGATTAGCATTTTGGATAGTACTACAAGCGGGAGCTAGACCGAAAAAGTCACGCAGGCTCTTCGTGCCAATGATGGATTGTCCGAGACTATCATTTGCAAATAACAAAGATGCCCACTCAAAACACTGCATTCAATATACTAAAACTCTACCGCTACAATAGGTACAAACCAATTAAATTTGCCATATACCTCCCCGGCTGATACTCACCGGATGAAAGAACTATTAACGTCTTTTCACTGCAATGATCACACGAGCTAATTTGAAACTGGAGGGGCAATCCATCTATCTTGTAGAAAGTAGTACCTGCCACAGAAACCGCCTTCACCCCATCTAGAGTAGCAACGACTTCTTCAGGGTTAGCTGCAGTAAGCCCACTCAATGGACGCCCGCCAACCACCCTTGATACAGATGAATCACCACATGATAAACACTTGCAAGAAAAATCTTTCTCTATAAACCCCCTTTCATCTCCATCGTATAGTTTTATCGTTTTTTTTAAATGGTTTTCCAAAATTTCCATCCTATTTAGGAGCAATTACTCCAGCCTCCAATAAGTCATCGATATTTGCCGGGAGTTCATATTGAACCCCCATCCCGGGCTTCCCGAACCAAGGAATAGCCGGACTGGCTTCGACTTCGAACTCTTTAAGTACAACATACTGGTTATAAGGCTTATTAAGTGTGTTGTCAGGTAAAGCCCTGGAAGGAAATGACTCACCTATTGGTGAAACAAACGTCCCTTTGTCATGAAATCCTAAGTCGTCTACCCAACCTCCATAGCGATCAATTCCATCTCCCGGCTTCAACGAAAATTTACTAACATTCACCGCACCCCGATTGGGGGGCCAAGCTGACGGACCAAGTAAGCCTTGTAACTTGTCCCACTCTTGATTCTTCCAGAGCTTATAACCTTCCGAAGCTTGCGTGCTATCTTTAAAAACGCCTTTCGAACGCTTTTGAAATGTATTCCACTGATTTTCTTTACAAGTTAAGCCATAAGGATCTATCCAACCGATCGGATTAGGCGCGTAAGAATAATTGTTTATCCCTCCTTCTAAGCCAATCGGATCTTGATTTAAGAATGCGCCCTGATGTGGATCATAAAATCTAAACCGGTTGTAATGCAGTCCACTCTCTTGATCAAAATACTGCCCCTGAAAACGAATCGGCTGGGAAATTTTTTCACAATGGGCTAAGGCTAAGTTTCCATACGACTTGTAACTGACACTCCAGACCACGTCTCCATTCGCGTTGGTCAGTACATCTGGCGTGCCCAAATGATCCAGGTGATATTGATAAGTCTCACTATTTTCACTTAAGGCAACCGGCGTGAAGGTTGCCGGTTCAAAATAGTAGGTACGAGATTTCAGATCCTGGCCACTAGCAACGTCTCTCGTGGCCTCCTGTAACAGCACATCGCCATTCCAAAGAAACTCTGT
>NZ_LZDE01000129.1 GCF_002009015.1 Microbulbifer mangrovi
GGCGCTGGATGTTCTGGATCGAAATCGCCCCGGCAACCCTGTTCTTCCTCGCACTGCTGCTGATTCCCGAGAGCCCACGCTACCTGGTGCTGTCGAAACAATCTGCCAAAGCCACCGCGGTGCTGCGCAAGCTTTACGGTGAGGCCGCCGTTACCGAAAAGCTGGATAGCATCCGCGCTTCCATGGCCGCCGATCATCGCCCGCGTTTACGCGATCTGCTGGAAAGCAGCGGACGCCGCGTGGGCAGGGTGCGCAAGATCGTCTGGGTAGGTATCGGCCTAGCCACATTCCAGCAACTGGTCGGTATCAATGTGGTGTTTTATTACGGTGCCGTGCTGTGGCAGGCAGTGGGTTTCTCGGAAGCCGACGCGCTGATGATCAATATCATCTCTGGCGCAGTCAGCATCGGTGCCTGCCTGATAACCATGGCCCTGATCGATCGCATTGGCCGCAAACCCCTGCTGCTCGTTGGCTCTATCGGAATGGCTGTCACCCTCGGACTGGTGGCGTTCGCATTCACCAGTGCCACTACCGGCGTTGGCGGGGGACTGCAGCTTTCCCGCAGCATGGGCTTGTTGGCACTGGTTGCCGCCAATGCCTACGTATTCTTCTTCAATGGTTCGTGGGGGCCGGCCATGTGGACCATGCTCGGTGAAATGTTCCCCAACCAGATCCGCGGCTCAGGCCTCGCGGTATCGGGACTTGCCCAGTGGGTTTCCAACTTTGCCATCACCATGACATTCCCGATGATGCTGACCGGCATAGGCCTCGCGGGCGCCTACGGTATCTACACCTTTTTCGCCCTGCTCTCCGTCGCCTTTGTGATCTATATGGTCCACGAAACCAAAGGACTGGAGCTGGAGCAGATGCGCGGCTGAGCGCACGCCATTACCTCCTTCCCCCGAGGAAGGGGCGACGCTCGCCCCTTTCTACTCTCCCGAGCACACCTTGTCAGCCAACGGAAGGCACCCGATTTGCAGGGAAGCATTTTTTTCGTCCTTGTACCGCAAACGGCGGGGCCTTTTCCGGCGGTTTGTGCGTCATAACTGCGGGGACGTGAAATTGCTTAAGCCACGCGCCAGCTGCACTTCACCAACCGTCTCCTGAGGGGGCGTCGCCCCAGCTCTTCAGGGCGCTCCTGTTCTCACCCTTTCTCAGGAGCGCCCTGCTTTTTTATCGAAGATCAACAAAAAATACCTGTCCGGAGTGACCATGAATTACCCAACCGGTAGCCTTGCCAACCTCAAGTCTCTGCACCTTGCCAGTGCCATTGCCCTGGCCATAGGCCTCACCGCATGTAGCGATCAGGGTAATCCGTCTTCCGGCAGCAAAACCCAGACGGAACAGACCGCGCTGAGCAGCCGTAAAGCTCCAGATCACTCTGAACAACACTCAGCCAGCACTGGACAGCGGTCGCTGGAAAACTGGCCCAATCTCAAGCCTGCCCTCCCCTACGACGGTGAACTCGAAACCCGCATCAGCGAACTGCTCTCACAAATGAGTCTCGAGGAAAAAGTCGGGCAGATGATGCAGGCAGAAATCAAATACATCACCCCGGAAGAGGTAAAGCAGTACCACATCGGCTCCATCCTGAACGGCGGCGGCACCTTCCCCAACAACGACAAATTCGCCACACCGGATGACTGGCGCCAGCTGGCGGATGACTACTTTGCCGCATCCATGGATACCTCCGACGGCGGTGTGGCCATTCCGATAATCTGGGGCAGCGACGCCGTCCACGGCCACAACAATGTGATCGGCGCGACGCTGTTCCCCCACAATATCGGGCTCGGCGCCGCCCGCGACCCGGAGCTGATCCGCCGCATCGGCGAAGCCACGGCCAGGGAAGTGGCCGTCACCGGTGTTGACTGGACCTTCGCCCCCACCATCGCAGTAGTGCGCGACGACCGCTGGGGCCGCACCTTTGAAAGCTACTCCGAAGACCCGGAGATCGTCGCCGCCTATGCCCGTGAAATGATCAAGGGTATTCAGGGCGAAAAGAACAGCGACGGATTTCTTGACGGACGCCACCTGGTGTCTGCTGCCAAACATTTTGTGGGTGACGGCGGCACTACACGCGGTATCGACCGCGGCGACACACAAGTGAGCGAAAAGGAACTCGCAGACATCCACGCTGCTGGCTACTTCACCGCCCTGGAATCCGGCGTACAGTCAGTGATGGCCTCATTCAACAGCTGGAACGGTAAACGCCTGCACGGACACAAATACCTGCTTACCGACGTGCTCAAGGAGCGCCTGGGTTTTGACGGCTTTGTGGTGGGTGATTGGAACGGTCACCGGTTTGTGGAGGGCTGTACTGTCGATAGCTGCGCTCAGGCGGTCAATGCCGGCCTCGACATGTTT
>NZ_LZDE01000130.1 GCF_002009015.1 Microbulbifer mangrovi
ATGGGTTTACAGCGGTCCTGAAACCTTCCGCCCAGTGCGCGGCCGCAACCGAACGTGCTACAAAGCTTTTAGCATCCGGGGGCTAAGGGCACAGATTTCCGCCAACAAATCTCAAAGACTTGTCCCCCCGGTCACATTACAACTATACTCGGCCCCAACTTGTCGGAGTGCCTTCGGGCTGAGATCGCTGTTGCGAGATCCGTTGAACCTGATCGGGGTAACCCCCGCGTAGGGAACAAGATCTGAATTCGCTACATTTTGAGTGCTATTTTTATCACACTGCGCTCAAAAACTGCTCATCTCTCCAGCACCCCCGGCAATCCATTCACGGAACCATTTATGGAAAGCGTCAGGAAACGACGCAAGGGGTCAGCATGTCTCAAGTCGCAGAACCGCAGAATAAAACCAACAAAAATAGCCGCAGCGCCCAGCGCGACAGCGCCAAAGAATTTCTGGACAACCTCACCGCACAGCAATTTCCCAACTCCCGTAAAGTCTATCTACAAGGCGAACATCGGGGCGTAAACGTGGGCGTGCGTGAAATCTGTCTCGGTCAGAGCCTCGTTGGTGGCGATGAAAACAACCCCGTATTCGAACCCAACGAACCGCTCCAGGTTTACGACACCGCCGGCCCATATTCTGATCCGGACTACAAACCCAACGTCCGTGATGGACTGCCCAAGCTCCGTCAGCAATGGATCGAAGCGCGCGACGACACCGAAATTCTCGAAACCCGCCAGGCCGCTTACAGCCAGAAACGAATGGCCGATCAGGGCCTCGACCATATTCGTTTTGACAACCTGCCGGCACCGCGTAAAGCGAAAATCGGAAAAAACGTCACCCAGATGCACTATGCCCGACAGGGTATCATCACCCCGGAAATGGAATTTATTGCCATCCGCGAAAACATGGGCCGCACTGCGCTCGCCGAACAGCTGAGCGACGCGGATTATAAAAAGGCCCGCGAAGGCATTTACATTCCGCCGCAAATCACCCCGGAATTCGTGCGCCGCGAAGTGGCCGAAGGCCGTGCGATCATTCCCGCGAACATCAACCACACAGAGCTGGAGCCGATGATCATCGGGCGCAACTTCCTGTGTAAGGTCAACTCCAATATCGGCAACTCCGCGGTAACGTCCTCGATTGAAGAAGAGGTCGAAAAACTGGTGTGGTCCATTAAATGGGGCGGTGACACCGTGATGGACCTCTCCACTGGCCAGAACATCCACGAGACCCGCGAATGGATCCTGCGTAACTCCCCGGTACCCATCGGCACTGTCCCCATTTACCAGGCCCTGGAAAAAGTTGACGGCATTGCCGAAGACCTCAACTGGGAAGTGTTCCGCGATACCCTGATCGAACAGGCAGAGCAGGGCGTCGACTACTTCACCATCCATGCCGGTGTGCTCCTGCGCTATGTACCGCTGACTGCCAAACGCGTCACCGGCATCGTCTCCCGTGGCGGTTCCATCATGGCCAAATGGTGCCTCGCGCATCACAAAGAGAATTTCCTCTACACCCACTTCGAGGACATCTGCGAAATCCTCAAAGCCTACGATGTCAGCTTCTCCCTGGGCGACGGCCTGCGTCCCGGCTGTATCGCCGACGCCAACGACGAAGCCCAGTTCGGCGAACTGCACACCCTCGGTGAACTCACCGAAATCGCGTGGAAACACGACGTGCAGACCATGATCGAAGGCCCCGGCCACGTGCCCATGCACAAGATCAAGGAAAACATGGACGAACAGCTGGAACACTGCCACGGCGCCCCGTTCTATACCCTCGGCCCATTGACCACCGACATCGCCCCCGGTTACGACCACATCACCTCCGGCATCGGCGCCGCCATGATTGGCAGCATGGGCTGCGCCATGCTGTGCTACGTAACACCCAAAGAACACCTGGGCCTGCCGAACAAAGAGGACGTCAAGGAAGGCCTCATGGCCTACAAAATTGCTGCCCACGCCGCCGACCTGGCCAAAGGCCACCCACGCGCGTACAAGCGCGACGACGCCCTGTCCAAAGCCCGCTTCGAATTCCGCTGGGAAGACCAGTTCAACCTTGGTCTCGACCCCGAACGCGCCCGCATGTACCACGATGAAACCTTGCCGAAAGAATCCGGCAAGGTCGCGCACTTTTGCTCCATGTGCGGACCAAAATTCTGCTCGATGAAAATTACCCAGGATGTGCGTGACTATTCCCGAAAACTAGAGGCCGCCAAGCAGGAAGCGGAACAGGGAATGGAGGAAATGGCGATCAAGTTCAAGGATATGGGTGCTGAGCTTTACCACAAAGGCTGAAGTAGTAGCTTGAACAGTAACTACTCAGCTTGACGAGAAGGTGCTGGTACCGGTGAACGTTTGCGAGACCTTCTAAAACA
>NZ_LZDE01000131.1 GCF_002009015.1 Microbulbifer mangrovi
AAGCTGTACCCCGCATCGCCACCGCCACAGAACCATCAGACACCCGTTCGCTTGAGCCTCCCCCCCACCGCCGCTAAACTGCCCCCATGTCTGAGCAAAGATGTCCCCACGCATGAGTCAAGTCTATGTGCTGACCAACCAGCACCAGCAGTTTCTAAGCAAGAGCAACGAGTGGATCGATGGCCGCGAGAGCACCAAGCTGTTCCGCACCGAACACAAAGATGTCGCCATCAACCAGATGTTCGAAGCCAATACCCGCGATGTCACCCTGCGCATCGAGCTGCTCGAGTGTGCGCTGGACACAAAAAAGCACCCCCAGATTCCCGCCGATGCCCTGAGCGACGAGCCGATACTCGCCCCTGAGAAAATCATCGCCGCGGGGGATCCGGACGAGCTGCCGCAACCGGATCCGAGCGAAGCACCTCCGGAACACAACCCGGAAGCGGACCCGCAGCCGGCACCGGAAGTCGAGCCGCAACCCCAGCCAGAGGTGAACCCGGACCAGTTTCCCGGCACCACCCCGGAAGTGGAGCCCAACCAGCCCCCGGAATCCGTATCCGGCCAGGCCTGACCAGCCACCATCGCGCGCCTGTTAGTTCAAATAGGTCGGGTAAATCGGGGATTCCCCCACGCCCCCTTGAGTTGCTGTGCCGCGCCCCCATTTAGGCCGGATGCGTAAACCATCCGGTTTGCGGCAACCCGGCCCGTTAGCCGACCGGCTGCCCACAGGAGATCCCAGTGACCACGTTCAACCTGGCCGAACTGGCCCAGCCGGAAGCTTTAGCTCTGTTAAAGGGCATTCGTCGCGGCATCGAAAAAGAAAGCCTGCGCGTTTCCCCCGAAGGCGAGCTTGCGCACACCGAGCATCCCCGCGGCCTCGGCTCCGCGCTCACCCATGAGTGCATCACCACCGACTTCGCCGAAGCCCTGCTCGAGTTCATCACGCCGCCGGTAGCCACGCCGGAACAGGCGCTGGAAAAGCTCGACCAGATCCACCGCTACACCTACAGCCAGATCGGCGACGAGCGCCTGTGGGTCAACAGCATGCCCGGCCGTATTGGCCGCGATGAAGACATTCCCGTAGCCCGCTATGGCAGCTCCCACAGCGGCACCATGAAAACCATTTACCGGCTCGGCCTCGGCCTGCGCTACGGCCGCGCCATGCAGACCATTGCCGGGATCCATTACAACTTCTCCCTGCCGGACAGTTTCTGGCAGTGGCTGCAAGCGAAAGAGGGCAGTGACGAATCGCTGCAGGATTTCAAAACCCGCCGCTACTTCGACCTGATCCGCAACTTCCGTCGCCACTACTGGCTGCTGATTTACCTGTTCGGCGCCGCTCCCGCGGTGTGCGGCACCTTTGTGCAGGATCGCGAGCACAAGCTGCAGTCATTCGACGGCGACGGCCGCAGTCTGTATGCACCCCAGGCCACTTCCCTGCGTATGGGCGACCTGGGCTATACCAGCGACGCACAGAAATCCCTGATCGTCTGCTACAACGACTTGTCCAGCTATCTGACCACCCTGTGCGCCGCCATCAGCCGCCCCTATCCGCCCTACCATGAGCAGGGTGTGAAGGATGCAAACGGCGAGTACCAGCAGCTTTCCACCGGCCTGCTGCAGATCGAAAACGAATTCTATTCCCCGATCCGCCCGAAAAACCCGGCGGGCATGGGGGAAACCGCGCTCTCCGCACTCGACGCCCGCGGCGTGGAATATATCGAAGTGCGCTGTCTCGACCTCAACCCCTTTGTCCCCCTCGGCGTCGAGGCCCCGCAGATGCGCTTTATCGACGCCTTCCTGCTGCACTGCCTGCTCAGCGACAGCCCGCAGGCCGACGACGCCGACTACCGCGCAATCCAGGAGAACCAGTCGCGCATCGTCTATCAGGGTCGCGACCCGGAAATCCAGCTGGTGCACAACGGCAGCGAGCGCAAGCTCACCGACTGGGCCTCGGAACTGCTCGACGAAATCAATCCCATGGCAGAGCTGCTCGACAGCGCCTGGGAGAGCCACGACTACCAGCGTGCCGTATCCGCCCAGCGCGACAAAATCGCCGGCAAGGTACCGACCCCGGCGGCACAAATGCTGGCGGAAATGCACGAGCACAAGCAGACCTTCTTCCAGTGGGCCCAGGCCAAGGCCGAGCAACACCGCCAGTACTTCGTCGAGCGCCCGCTGAGTGAAGCGGAACAGGCGGAATACCAGCGCCTGGCCGAGGAATCCCTGCAGCAGCAGGCCGCGGTTGAAGACGCAGACACGGGTACGTTCGAGGATTTTCTCGGGCAGTATTACGCCCAGTACACGTTTTGTCAGAAGGGGCTATAGCCTCTAGCGCACACAATCAGATGCGAAGGTGCCGCTTCCGGGTGCGGTCTTGCGAGA
>NZ_LZDE01000132.1 GCF_002009015.1 Microbulbifer mangrovi
ACCCGGCACTTGGCCTTCGATTCGGAACCTTTACTTCGTAAGCCAAGCGGGCGGATTTACTGCCAGTTCAGAATCACTTTGCCCGATTCACCCGAACCCATGGTGTCAAAACCAGTCTGGAACTCATCCACGGAAAACTGGTGGGTGATGATCGGGGAAAGGTCGAGACCGGACTGAATCAGGCTGGCCATTTTGTACCAGGTCTCAAACATCTCGCGGCCGTAAATACCTTTCAGAATCAGGCCCTTGAAGATCACCTGGCTCCAGTCGATCGCCATTTCACCCGGGGGAATCCCCAGCATCGCGATCTTGCCACCGTGGTTCATGGCGGAGAGCATATCCCGGAACGCTACGGCAACGCCGGACATTTCCAGGCCAACATCGAAGCCTTCAGTCATGCCGATATCTTGCATGACATCGGAGAGCTTTTCCTTGCTGACATTGACGGTGCGGGTCGCGCCCATTTTTTTCGCCAGGTCCAGCCGGTAATCGTTGATATCGGTAATCACCACATGGCGCGCACCGACATGGCGGGCAACCGCTGCAGCCATAATGCCGATCGGGCCAGCACCGGTGATCAGGACATCTTCACCCACCAGGTCAAATGAGAGTGCTGTGTGCACCGCGTTGCCAAACGGGTCGAAAATGGAGGCCAGTTCGTCAGAAATATTGTCCGGGATCTTGAACGCATTCAGTGCCGGAATCACCAGGTACTCCGCAAAAGCACCCTGGCGATCCACGCCCACGCCGTAGGTGTTACGACACAGATGACGGCGCCCGGCGCGACAGTTGCGGCAGTGGCCACAGGTAATGTGGCCTTCGCCGGAAACGCGGTCACCCACTTTGAAGCCGGCCACTTCCTGGCCCATACCGACCACTTCGCCCACATATTCGTGACCCACAACCATCGGCACCGGAATGGTCTTCTGCGACCACTCGTCCCAGTTGTAGATGTGCATGTCGGTACCGCAGATCGCGGTCTTGCGAATCTTGATTAACAGGTCGTTATGACCGGGTTCCGGAACCTCAACATCGGTCATCCAGATGCCGGGTTCAGACTTGAGTTTGGATAATGCTTTCATAAATACCGCTTAGATAATCTCGAGTTCTTTGCCGACTTCAATAAAGGCATCGATACAGCGATCCAGCTGTTCACGGGTGTGGGCGGCGGACATCTGGGTGCGAATGCGGGCCTGTCCCTTGGGTACCACCGGGTAGAAGAAACCGACCACGTAGATACCTTTTTCCAGCATCTTGTCGGCCATTTTCTGCGCGAGCGCGGCGTCACCGATCATGACCGGGATGATGGCGTGATCTGCACCGGCGAGGGTGAAGCCGGCTTCGGTCATACGCTTGCGGAAATACTGGGAATTTTCCTGCAGTTGATCGCGCAGCTCTCCACCTTCCACCAGCATGTCCAGCACCTTCAGGGAGGCAGTGACGATTGCCGGGGCGACGGAGTTGGAGAAGAGGTAAGGGCGCGAACGCTGGCGCAGCAGGTCGATGATTTCCTTGCGACCGGAGGTGAAGCCTCCGGAGGCGCCACCCAGGGCTTTGCCGAGGGTGCCGGTGATGATGTCTACGCGCTCGACGACATCACAGTATTCGTGGGTGCCGCGGCCGTGCTGGCCGAGGAAGCCGACTGCGTGAGAGTCGTCGACCATTACCAATGCGTTGTATTTGTCAGCCAGGTCGCAGATGCCCTTGAGGTTGGCGATGACGCCGTCCATGGAGAAGACGCCGTCGGTGGCGATCAATTTGGTTTTCGCGCCGGCCGCATCGGCGGCTTTCAGCTGCGCTTCGAGATCCGCCAGGTCGTTGTTGGCATAGCGGAAGCGCTTGGCTTTACACAGGCGCACGCCGTCGATGATGGAGGCGTGGTTGAGGGCGTCGGAGATGATGGCGTCGTCAGGGCCCAGCAGGGTTTCGAACAGGCCACCATTGGCGTCGAAGCACGAGGTGTAAAGGATGGTGTCTTCGGTCTGCAGGAATTCTGAAAGCTGGAATTCCAGTGCCTTGTGAATGTCCTGGGTGCCGCAGATAAAGCGCACGGAGGCCATGCCGAAGCCGTACTGGTCGAGGCCGTCTTTGGCGGCCTGGATCAGCTCTGGGTGGTTGGCGAGCCCGAGGTAGTTGTTGGCGCAGAAGTTGAGGACCTGGTCTTCGTTGTTGACCTGGATCTCCGCACTCTGCTGGGAGGTGATGATGCGCTCGCGCTTGTAGAGACCGTCGGCCTCAATCTGCTTCAGTTCATCGCGCAGGTGCTGGAAAAATTTCTCGGGCTTGGACATGGCGTTGTTATTGGCTCCTGTAGTGCTTTTGGCAAAAGGGCTATGTTCTGGGGAGGTCTTCCCAATTAACGACTGTTATGGCGGTGACGCTGGCGGGTACAGCTTTGTGAGACACG
>NZ_LZDE01000133.1 GCF_002009015.1 Microbulbifer mangrovi
GACGCTTCTGAAAACAGGTACCCGGCACCGCGCCTTCGCATCGTATTTTTGCGCTCCATAGCAAATTCTCTTTTCTGACCAAAATCGATATCCCTTCATGAGCCTGAACATCATCTTCGCCGGCACCCCCGATTTCGCCGCGGTACACCTGCAATCCCTGCTCGACAGCGAACACAAGGTGATCGCCGTCTACAGCCAGCCCGATCGCCCCGCCGGGCGCGGCAAGAGGCTACTGGCGAGCCCGGTTAAGCAACTGGCGCTTGAGCACGATATCCCGGTTTACCAGCCGCGCTCCCTGCGCGACGAAGACGCGCAGCGGGAACTGGCAGCGCTGAATGCCGATGTGATGGTGGTGGTGGCCTATGGCCTGATACTGCCGCAGGTTGTGCTGGATACCCCGCGCCTGGGCTGTGTGAATGTGCACGCCTCTCTGCTGCCACGCTGGCGCGGCGCGGCGCCGATCCAGCGCGCAGTGGAAGCCGGGGATGCGGAGAGCGGCGTGGCCATCATGCAGATGGAGGCCGGGCTGGATACCGGGCCGGTGCTGGTTGAGGTGCGCACGCCGATCACTGCCAATGAAACGGGCGGTAGCCTGCACGACAAACTTGCCGGCCTGGGCGGGCCTGCACTGCTGGAAGCGCTCGAGGCACTGGAGAACGGCACCGCACAGCCGCAGGTCCAGGACGACACGCTTGCCAATTACGCCGGCAAAATTTCCAAAGAAGAAGCCCGTATCGACTGGCAGCGCCCCGCAGCGGAACTGGCGCGGCTTATCCGCGCGTTTAACCCGTTTCCGGTGTGCTGGACCGAGTATCTCGACGGCAAGGGCAAATCCCAGCGCCTGCGGATCTACGCTGCCAAACACGAACAGGGCTGTCACACCGAGCAACCGGGCACAATCCTGGGGGCAGATGACGAGGGTATCCTGGTGGCCTGCGGGCGCGAGGCCTTGCGTCTGAGTCAACTACAATTGCCGGGCAAGAAGGCCCTGCCGGTTGCTGAAATTCTCAAGGGCTATCGCGAACTGTTTGTCGCGGGTACCCAGCTAGGCCAGATCCATGAGTGATACCTCCAGCAAAACCCTCAAAGACACCCGCGCCCTCGCCGCCCGGGTTATTGCCCGTCTGTATCAAGATCGGGGTTCCCTGCAGCGCTTGCTGCCGTGGGCGGAAAAACAGGTGGACGAAAAAGACCGTGCACTGCTGCGCGAGCTCTGCTACGGCACCGCCCGCTTCGCCCCGCGCCTGGAGCTGATGCTGAAAAAACTGCTGCGCAAGCCGGTCAAGGATGAGGAGCTGGAAGCGCTGATGCTGGTGGGTCTGTACCAGCTCGAATACACCCGCATCCCCGATCACGCCGCCATCGCCGCCACCGTCGAAGCCGCCCGCACGATCAAGCTCGGCCACGCCACCGGCGTGGTCAACGGTGTGTTGCGCAATGCCCTGCGCAATAAGGAAACACTCACTCGCAAGCTCTCCGGCAACCCCCAGTTCAGCTCCGCACACCCAGAATGGCTGCAACAGGCCATCAAAAACGCCTGGGGCAGTGAAGCCAGAACCATCTTCACCGCCAACAACGAAAACCCGCCCATGACCCTGCGGGTGAATGCCGCGCAGACCAACCGCGACGATTACCTGGAACAGCTCAAACAGGCGGGCATCCCCGCGCAGCCCTGTGAGCTGGCTGAGTCCGGACTCGTGCTGGAAAACCCCGTCGCCGTAACCCGGCTGCCCGGCTTCGAAGAGGGCCTGGTCAGTGTGCAGGACCAATCCGCGCAGCTGGCTGCGCACCTGCTCGACCCGCAGGCAGGAGAAAAAATCCTCGACGCCTGCGCCGCCCCCGGTGGCAAAACCTGCCACCTGATGGAGCTGCAACCCGACCTCGACCTGAGCGCACTGGATATAGAAGAAGAGCGCCTTGACCGGGTGATCGAGAATATGGAGCGCCTCGGCATTGCCGTACAGGTCATCTGCGCCGACGCCGCCGAGCCGGAACACTGGTGGGACGGCGAACAGTACGACCGCATCCTGCTAGACGCCCCCTGCTCCGCCACCGGTGTCATCCGTCGCAACCCGGATATCAAGCTGCTGCGGCGGCCCGAAGACATTGCCGAACTGGCCGAACTGCAGGGCCGAATACTGCGCGCAATGTGGCCGCTGCTCAAACCCGGCGGCACCCTGCTCTATGCCACTTGCTCCATACTCCCAGAGGAAAACAGCGCTCAGGTGGCGCGCTTCGTTGCGGAGACACCGGATGCGAGGGACAATACGCCGCAATTGCTGCACGATCAGCCCTGGGGGCTGCCGCAGGAAGCTGGTATGCAACTGTTGCCCGGTATTCATGCAGGCGACGGGTTTTACTACGCGAAGCTGGAAAAGCTGATTCCAGAGGGCTGACCCTGGAGGATTCGCTGAACTGTTCTCTGGCTTACGAAGTACAACTATAGAAATTTAAGGCCGAGTGCCGGGGGCGAGTTTTCAGGAGCGTC
>NZ_LZDE01000134.1 GCF_002009015.1 Microbulbifer mangrovi
ATTTCCGCAGAAGATATCGGCAAATTCCCTGACACTAACTTGGCGGAATCTCTGCAGCGTATTTCAGGTGTTTCCATCGATCGCAAGAACGGTGAAGGAAATCAGATTACGGTTCGCGGTTTCGGTCCAAGTTTCAACCTGGTCACCCTGAACGGCCGCAATATGCCGTTTGCCGACTCTCCCAAACAGGAGGGCGCCGGTGGCACCCAGAATCGCAGCTTCAACTTTGAACAGATTGCCCCCGAATCTGTGGTCGGTGTGGACGTCTATAAAACTGCACGTGCAGAGCAGGCCTCTGGTGGCATCGGTGCCACGGTAAATGTCCGCACTGCAAAGCCATTTGATTACGACGGCTTTAAATCCGCATTTAGCGTAAAGACCAACAGCGACACCACCAACGTCCAGGGCGATGATTTCACGCCGGAAGTTTCCGGCATGTTTTCCACGCAGTTTCTGGACGGCAAAGTAGGCGTCCTGGCTGCTGTGTCGCACTCCCAGCGCGACAGCTCCCAGGAGATCATTGCTACCGACGGCTGGTTGCGCCAGACCGCAGGCAACTGCGAACTGGGCTTCTCCACTTCTACCGACGCATGCGGTGGTGGTGCGATTGATGATTCCGCAATCGACGCTGGCAAAAACCCCGGTGGCACCATCTGGATGCCGCAGAACTACAACATGGACCAGAGCCATCACGAGCGCGTTCGTGACAATGCCCAGGTTGTGGTGCAGTACGCGATCAATGACACCACTGTTGCCAGCCTGGATTATTTCTACTCGAATTACGAGGACGATATCGAGCGCTACCAGACCGCACACTGGTTTGGTAACTGGGTGAGCGGTTCTACCGATGAAAATGGCTCCATTGCTCAGATCGTCAACGGCGCCGGTGGCACCGACTTTATCGGCTACATCGATGAGCTGGAAACTGAAAACGAGTCTATCGGCTTTAACCTGGAGTGGGATCTTAGCGAGAACCTCACCGCGAAGTTCGATATTCATCACTCCACTTCTCACGCGCAGCCGGGTGGCAATCTTTCCGAGAAGTCTATCCTGCTGAGCAATGCAGACTTCTACTGTGCCACCTATGAGCAGTGTTATGCCGGCCAGTTCACCATTGATTACGCTCAGGGTACTCAGCTGCCGATCCTGAATGATCCGGCCAGTATGGCGGCCAACGGCTTTGATGGCGACGTGCACTACCTCTACGACGGCGCCACCAAGGGTGATCAGTACGACCTGGCGAGTGTCGGTGGCAACCTGGTTATCGGTCGTGGTAATGAGGTGTTGAATACCATTGATCAGGCCAAATTTGATTTCAATTGGTTCAATGACAGCGACAGCATGCTGAAGTCCGCCCAGTTTGGTATCGGTTACGTGGATTTTGAATTCGATACTACGTGGCGCATGAATATGACCACTCTGGGACGCGCCTGGAACCCGTCCGCTGACCAGCTGTCACTGATCAGCAGTGCTGGTACCGGTGGTTCATTCAGTGGCAATGAAGCGCTATTCCCGTACTTCCTCAAGTTTGATGTGAAGTCTATGTACAACCAGATCGGTGACGAATTTGGTTTTACCTTCAACCCGGAGGTGTACAACACCGTCAGCGAAAAGAGCGCATCTGCCTATTCGCAGTTCAACTTTGAAAGTGAAATCGCGCAGATGCCGCTGACCCTGGTTGCCGGCTTGCGTTACGAGGCGACCGATGTAACTGGTGAAACCAGTCAGGTAACCCCGTACGCATTGCGTTACGAGAGTCTCACCGAGCTGCGACCGCAATACAGCGACGAGCTGGTATACGGTGTAACCGAACTTGATGGCGACTACGCCTACTTCCTGCCGAGCCTGGATGCTCGCCTGGATATCACCGAAGAAGTAGTCGCGCGCGCGTCTATCGGCCGCACCATGACCCGTACCGATCTCACCGCCCTGCGCCCGGCAGTAAGCATCGCCAACAGCCGTCCCAGCGGCCCCTACCTCGCGTACCAGGGCAACGCGAACCTGAAGCCGTACCTGGCCGATAACCTGGATCTGGCGGTGGAGTGGTACTACGCCGAAGGCAGTTACGTATCGGTGAACCATTTCCAGAAGTGGGTCGACAACTACGTATCCAGCGATACCACTTCCGGTCTGCTGTACAACGCCGACGGCGTTGCCTACACCGACCCGAGCCGCGGTGATGTCGGTCAGAACGGCAACACTTGTGGAGATAATGGTGAGGACGTCGCCGCGTGTGACGGTACCGTGGTTCCAAACTCACCGGATATCAACTGGCTGATCACCACGCCGGTCAACAAGGGTGACTCGCATGTTTCCGGTTTCGAAATCGCGGTACAGCATATGCTGGGTGAAAGTGGATTCGGGCTGCAGGCCAACGCTACCCTTGTTGATGGTGACCTAGAGTACGATGTATTCGAAACTGCCGAGCAGCTGGCACTCAATGGTCTGAGCGACTCCTACAACCTGGTTGGCTTCTATGACAAGAATGGCTTCCAGGCGCGACTGGCCTACAACTGGCGTGATGATTT
>NZ_LZDE01000135.1 GCF_002009015.1 Microbulbifer mangrovi
AACTACCCCCTGCACCAGTTCGTGGGCAAGGTCGGCGCCGCGCTGGCGGCGGGCTGTACCATGGTGGTCAAACCGTCCGAGCAGACGCCGTTGCAGGATTACCTGATGGCGGAGATTTTCCACGAAGCGGGCCTGCCGGCCGGTGTGTTCAACCTGGTTCCCGGTCGCGGCCCGGTTGTCGGCCAGGCGCTGTGTGAACACCCGCTGGTGGACATGTTGTCGTTTACCGGCTCCACCCGCGCCGGTATCGAAATTGCCAGGGCCTGTGCGCCCACCGTTAAGCGTGTGACCCAGGAGCTGGGCGGCAAGTCCCCCTACATCATCACCGCCGACAGCGACTTCACCACGGCGGTCCGTTACGGCGTGGACGACGTGATGATCAACAGCGGACAGACCTGCACTGCGCTCACGCGCATGCTGGTACCCCAGAGCCGCTACGACGAAGCGCTGGAAATTATTCGCGCGCGCGTGGCCGAGATCGAAGTGGGCATGGACGAAAATGCATTTATGGGCCCGCTGTCGTCCCAGCGCCAGTGGCAGCAGGTGCAGGACTATATCCAGGTCGGTCTCGAAGAGGGGGCAACCCTGCTGTGTGGTGGCGCGGGCAAACCGGAAGGGCTGGACCAAGGGTTCTATGCGCGGCCCACGGTTTTTGCCCATGTGAACAACGACATGCGCATCGCCCGCGAGGAAATTTTCGGCCCGGTACTGTGTGTGATCGCCTACGACGATCTGGACCAGGCCGTGACCATCGCCAACGATACCCCTTACGGTCTGTCGTCTGGTGTTTACGCCAAGGATCACAAGGACGCGCTGGCCATCGCACGGCGCATTCGCGCCGGCCTGTGTTTTGTCAACGGTGGCGAGTTCAACTATCAAGCGCCGTTTGGTGGTTACAAGCAGAGCGGCAACGGCCGCGAATTTTCCCACCACGGGGTGGAAGAATTTACCGAAATCAAATCTGCGCAACTGGGTGTGCCCGCGGAGTAATCCGCGGCGCGCCGACTGAAACTGACAAATACAAACGAATAAATAAAATAAGTAACGCGGGAGAAGCTCCGTGACAGAAGTAGCCGTCAAAAAGAATCTGGGTAAACGGGACATGATCCTGTTTACCGTCTCCGCCATTTTGCTGGTGGATACTCTCGCAGCCACCGCCGCCATCGGTACCTCGAGTATTTTCTGGTGGCTGTTCCTCGGCCTGTTTTTCTTTGTGCCTTTTGCCCTGGTGTCTGCGGAACTCGGCTGCGCCTATCCGGAAAAAGGTGGCATCTACGCCTGGGTGCGCGATGCCTTCGGCGGGCGCTGGGCGTCGCGCATCAGCTGGAGCTACTGGGTCAACGTGGCGATCTGGATGCCGGCGATTTTTATCCTGTTTGCCGGTGTGGCAAAACAGTTGTTCTGGCCGGATATGGGCGTCGCCGCGCAGATTGGTCTCGGTATCGCGCTGACCTGGATCGCGGTGATTGCCAATGTGGTCACCCTCAGCGTGGGCAAGTGGGTGCCCAATATCGGTGCCATCTTCAAGATCATTATCTTCGGCGCGATCATTGCCGGCGCGGTGGTTTACGCGGGTGAAAACGGTCTCGCCAATCCGATCACCTTTGACAGCATCAAGCCGAACCTGGGCGACAGCCTGCAGTACATCCCCGCGATCATCTACGGCATGCTCGGTTTCGAGCTGATCAGCTCGAGCAGTGAGGAAATGCGCAATCCACAGAGGGATGTGCCCCGTTCCATTCTGGTGTCCGGTGCCATCATTCTCGCCCTGTACACCCTCGGCACCACCGCGATTCTCGCGGCCATCCCCGCCGGGGAAATTGATCTCGTCGAGGGGCTGGTAGACACCCTGCGGCTGTTCTTCGCGCAACTGCCCTATGGCAATGCGCTGGTGATGGCGCTGGGTATTGCCGCGCTGTATACGTTTTTCTCCAATGGCGTCACCTGGGCCATCGGCGGCAACCGCGCTGCGGCGGAAGCGGCCGAAGAGGGCGAGTTGCCGAAAGCCTTTGCGATCAAAAGCCGCAGCCGCAACACGCCGGTGGGTGCCGCGGTGCTTATGGGCCTGATGAGCACGCTGATTCTGGTGCTGTACGGTGTTCTGGTGAACTCCAACGAAGACCTGTTCTGGTCGCTATTTGCCTTCAGCGGGGTGATATTCCTGCTGCCTTACGTAGGGATGTTTCTGGCATTTCTGAAGATGCGCCGTGTTGACGGTGCCCGTGCGCGCCCTTTCCGCGTGCCTGGTGGCGAAAGCTTTGTGCGTGTGCTGACCTATTTCTGCGTGGCGATACTCGCCGGCAGTATTTTCCTGTTTATTTACACCCCGGGTGAGGGCGTGCAGTGGCCGGTGCTGATCGGGTCCATCGTCACCTTGTTGCTCGGTGAGCTGGCGATCCTGTGGGCTGAAAAACAAAACGGTGGGAGTAAAGGAACCGAAGAGGCCTCTGGAGTCCTAGCCACGCAATAAATTTTTTAAGGGAAAATCCCTCGAGCAGACCGGTGCCGTCGATATAGATCGAGGCGGTACCGCTACCGGGAGTTGCTTTGTGAGACACGAGCTAGGCGCCCCCC
>NZ_LZDE01000136.1 GCF_002009015.1 Microbulbifer mangrovi
TCCTGTCGCCGACGCTCCTGAAACCTTCCGCCCAGCACGCAGCCTTCGATTCAGACTATTGACGTCGAAACAATTAAATTACCAGAGTTTTCTGGTAGCTCATTTCACGAACCGCATAACTTACCCCTTCCCTACCGACGCCGCTTTCTTTCACGCCACCAAACGGAAAATGTTCAGCGCGGAACCCAGGGCCATCGTTGACCGCAAGTAGCCCCACATCCAGCTGGTTGTAGAGACGCTTGGCCAGTGCGAGGTTCTGAGTAAATACGCCCGCCTGCAGGCCGAAAGGGGAGCTGTTGATCAGGGATACCAGCTCTGCCTCGTCGTCAAATTTACGCAACGGCACCACAGGGCCAAAGGTTTCTTCGGCGACCAGTTCGGCATCGTCAGCAATATTGTCGAGAATCGTTGGCCACAGAATATTGCCTTCACGCTTGTGGCCGAACAGGACACGGGCGCCTGCAGCTACAGCCGCCTGGATACGTCCCTCGACTTCGTCTGCCGCCGCGGTGTGGATCAGGGGGCCGACGAAAGTTTCGTCTTCAGCCGGATTGCCAACTTTGAGCTTCGCGGTGGCAGCCACCAGCCTTTCCGCGAAGGTATCAAACACTTCACTGTGGACAAACAGACGCTTGGCCGCGGTGCAACGCTGCCCTGCGGTGGCAAAACGCTGGTTGATGGTGGCGCCGACGGCGGCATCGAGGTCGGCGTCGGGCATGACAATCAAGGGATCGTTGCCACCCAGTTCAAACAGCATTTTTTTATAGCCCGCTTTAGCGGCAATGGCATTGGCCGCAGCGGTGCCGCCAGTGAAGTTGATTGCGTGGATGTCGCGGTGGGATACCGCATGGCTGGTGGCGTCGATGTCCGGGACCAGCATTTGCAGCACGGATTTATCCATACCCGCGGCATAACAGAGCTCTACCAGCAGTTCTGCGGAACGCTTGTTCTGCGGGCCAGGCTTGAACAGGATGGTATTCCCTGCGGCAAACGCGGGACCGATTTTGTGTACCGCAATATTGATCGGGAAGTTGAACGGGGTAATACACAGCACAGTGCCCAGCGGCTTCCACAATACAACACCAATTTTCTCGCGCATGGGCGGATAGGCGTCAGAATCTAGCGCTTCACCGTTGATACTGCGCGCTTCCATGGCGCTGGCCAGTGCGGTGTTGTAGGCGCGATCGATTTCTACACGGCTGTCACTGATGGTTTTGCCGGTTTCTTCGGTGATCAGGGCTGCCAGGTCTTCCTTGCGTTCCTGAATCAACTGGGCGAGCTTCAGCAGTATATTGGAACGCTCGAACGCCGGGGTCCCTTGCTGCGTCACGCGCCCCTTTTTAAGGAGCTCAATAGCAGCCTCTACGTGCTCACGGGTGTGGAAGTCGTACGCTTCGATCTGCTCGCCATTGTAGGGATTGATGATCTGGTAATCGGCCATTGTGGGTACCTGTAGTTTGAGCACCTGATTTTTTATTGTGCTAGTAACTGGTAAATAATACGGGCGCCGGCGATCACAAGTGCCGCGCGCATCAAATTGAAAAACAGCTCGCTATCAATTCGGTTCAACAGGGCGATACCAATGCGCGTGCCGATCACCGCGGCAACGGTGAGTAGCAATATCAACCCCAGGTGATCGGAAAAAGCGAAGCCCAGATATATAAATGCAGGCACTTTTAGCGCGTGGCACCAGGCCTGCATAACGGATTTGTTTGCGACAATTTCCTTCGGGCTCATATCCTTGCGCACGAAGAAGGCGGCGAGCAAAGGATCGACCGCGCCCGCGATAATACCGAGAGTGCCAGTGGCGATACCCACCCAGAAAAAATTTCGCGCTTTAAGGCGTATTTCCGGCAACTTTTTCGGCTTGAATACGGTGTAGAAAATTAGGCCGGCAAGAAGAATCAGCGGTAGTTGCTGCCAGTCGAGATTGGCAAGCCCGAGGGTCATGGCCGCGGAGCCCAGGGTGCAGCCCACAAAGAACGGGATACATTGGTCCCAGCGAATATGTTCGCGCACGTAGACAATGCGGGCCAGGTTGTTCAGCAGCTGCACGGCGCCGTGAATCGGCACCAGCATACGCAGCGGGATGGCCACATTGAGGGCGGCGAACATCAGGATCCCCCCGGCACCACCGGTGACCGCGGAAATAAACGCACTGACCACGCATACCAGCAGCAGCGCGCCCAGCATCAGGCCGGAACTCTGGCCGGGTAATAGATTGAACAACTCTCCCAGCTCTGCCAAAGCCGACCTCACCCGTCTTGTTAAAATTGGTTGCTTTACGCCGCAGCGGCGCTGCACTGGTCGGATTTCCAGCGATGGCCAGTTTACGCCCGGGACAGGGACAAACCCAGTAGTCACGGGGCTCCAAACTGGTTAATTTCGGACTTCACCCCGATTCCAGCTCCGTGACTTTACACTCAATCCATGAAACCGGATACCAGCACCGCAATGCGGTCGATCATCGCTGATGTACGTAGCACCCTGCCCTTTGCCATGCCGGCAGACCAGCTATTTGCGGGGCCCTGCCAGGGATGTACGAAGAAGCTGTTGGAGTATCTGGACCAGGAGATCGACGAGTGGGAGAGCCGGCTGGGTGCAGATGAAAAGCCCACTCTGAGGGAGGTAAGCCGGGGACCTGTTTTTGAAAGCGTCGGCGACAG
>NZ_LZDE01000137.1 GCF_002009015.1 Microbulbifer mangrovi
AGCGTTGGGCGTCCCGCGGAGGCTATCCAGCCGAGCCCCGAAGGGGCTGGGCGATCCTGCTTAGCCTTGTATGGTTGTTCTTGTCTTATTTTGGCGTTGTACGCCCTTCTCGCTAACGGGTAAATCAAGACCTACCTTCGGCGGCCACCGAAGGCCTTGTTTATCGCAGTTCGCTGCCTAGCCGACTCATAAAGACCGATAACAAGTATGAACGTGACAAGCACTCGCTAGGCATAACTCGAATAGTCATGTGGGCCTCGAGCCCGAATAGCACGGAAAAAAATATCAGTAAAAAAGCTTGGTGTTCCCCACAAAAAAGTAGACACCTTACCTATGCAGTAGAAGCTGCGTTTTCCTAAAATTCGACAGGGCTAATCCCGTCGCTTGCAGAATGTCTTCTCTCGCGGTTGTAGAATATTTCAATGTAGCTAAATATACCCGAACGCGCTGTTTCTATCGACTGGTAGTTCTTTGCGTAGATCAACTCTACTTTCAATCTAGCGTAGAATGATTCCATCACCGCATTATCCCAACAGTCCCCGTTTCGACTCATACTGCGTTTAATACCGTGTCGCTCAAGAAAGCCTACATACTCGTTAGAGCGGTATTGCGTCCCTCTATCCTAATGAACGATAAGGCCCGGACTTACTGTCCTAACGCCTATGGCCATTGGCTATATAGTTGACCGAACACTCATGACCGAGCTCGTTCAGCTCCCAGGCAATCCTGGGGGCGCCATGCGACGCCTCAAACTCCTCATAGATATCTCTTGCCAGAGTGGTAATCTGTTCTCGGCGCGGTTCAGTTCGGCTAACGGGGCGCCTTCGCCACCGATAGAAACCTGACGGATGAACATCCAGCACTCTGCACATCAACCGTATATCAAATTGCCCTGCATGCTGATTTATCAGCTCGCACTTCACTCTTGGTCTTTCGCGAACTACGCAGAAGCCTTTTTTAGGAATTCCATCTCCTCTCTAAGCCGCTTATTCTCCCGCTTTAGCTTACGGAGCTATTCGCTCTCCTGCTTGGATTAGTCCACACCATCGACAGAGTTAAATTGCTTGTCTGAGAGGCGAGTAAATTGACGCTTCCAGTTCGAGATTTTCTGCGCGCTGACACCGAGCTCTTTAGCTACCTAGCCCTGAGTCACACCCGGCTGCTCCGATCGTTTAACAGCTTCTTTAGGGTATTCTTCGGTGTAGTGCTGGTGTTTTTTGCACGCCATTTAGACACCACATAGTCGTTGAATATAACTATACAGGGCGCCTACTTTTTGTGGGTAACTCGAACGCATAACGCCCCCAGAAAGACCTATCATGTGATAGCGACAACGCCCATGTAAGAAAATTTCGGTGATCAACGTGGAGATACCTTTATACCTCACCAACCAAATCATCCGCTAGAAACTCCATCATAAGATAGATAATCGTGTATTTTTTTCACATTCCAATATTTAAATTGGTCTCTTGCATCAAAAGTATTTTGGAAACCTGCGCTATACGCAACGGAAGAATTGTATTTGACGGGATTCCTTAAAAACTCACCGCACCCAAACCCTACCACGAACAGGCGCGACGAGAGGAGTTAATATCGAGGGTCTCAACTTTACCATTATAGCCAGCGTCGCCTCCCAAACTCTTCGACAGACATCAAACCTCGCAAACATCCATGACTTAAGCGAAAAATAGTCATAACTACAAACCTGAAAGTTGAACTGCCTCTCATTCATAGCCAACACACCAATATTCGCAGATATTTCAGTTTGAATCACACGAGATAAACGATATATTTTTAACCGCAATCAACAATAAGGAATAACTATGAGTGTCAAATTAAAACGAATTTTATCCATTTCGTTACTCGCAATTTTTTCCAGCTTGGTCGGATATTCTTGGGCCTACCCAGTCAAGTGGCAGGAAATTCATTATTACGCGACGGCTGAGAAAAAAGAGGTGGTAGGCGAGAAGTCGATTACCTGCCAGAGTGTATATGTTAGCGGGCAGGTTACAGCCTACTCCTCAGTTATTGCTTCTGGGTATTGCGGGCTAGAGCCATTCAACTAAGAAGAATTCGGCGTGTGATACCTGAAAAAATAATCATGTAGATTTTGGAATATACGCCATCAATTAATTCCGATGTCCGGGGCAGTGAAGCAGTACGTACACTGCCCCGTGATTACCCTAAAATCCAGTCTCGCACCATTAATGCACACGCTGCTCGTAGCTCCCACCTCTTTCAATGAACTTTCCAGCCCCTGCTCTAGAGGATTCCCGTTCGCCCACACTAGAACAGAACAACTACGCCCACAAAGACGCTCAGCACAACTAATCCAGCTTACACCCAAATTAACAAGAAAGTTATAGCGGTCTATAGTCGGACTGCAGCATAGTCACTAAGAATTTATTTCATTCTGTTCGTTTGGAATCTCACCATCAGTGCCAGGTTATAGACAACCGCCTCGCCTGTGCGTGCCGATATGGCGCACAAATCAACACTCAAAATTCAAATGAAAAGGACGCACACCGCTACGTCTTTCACCTTCTTGCCGCCCAACTCACGTTTATCACAATGTTTTTTCACAAAAAAAGCCGACCCCACAAATGGGATCGGCTTTTTACTACATTCAAAGAGAAGCGGGCTTACACCGCACCCTCTTCGATCTTGTGCTTCCAGATCACCGG
>NZ_LZDE01000138.1 GCF_002009015.1 Microbulbifer mangrovi
ACCTTGTCGCTGCCGTACTTGAATTTGCCGCTGCGCCACTTGTCGATGGTGGCGAATGAAGTGCCGGCAAAGTTGGCCTCGTAGCCGAGCACACGGTCCAGTTCCAGTGGGTGGCCGACGGATTCGTGGATGGTAAGCCACAGGTGTGACGGGTCGAGCACCAGGTCGTACTTGCCCGGTTTTACCGACTTGGCCTTCAGCTTTTCCTGTGCCTGCTCGGCGGCGAGACGCGCGTCCTCGACCATATCGTAGGAGTCACCATACAGCACGGTCTGGGACTGGACCTTGTGTTCCGCGCGACCATCCAGATATTCGAAGCCGCGGCCGACGGGCATGCCGAGACCGTCGCGGGTGCGGAAGCCGCCGTCTTTCTTGTCCACCGCCGTGACACTGAACGGGGACCACAGACGGTGTACATCCTGGTCGATGTAGGAGCCGTCGGTAGAGGCGAAGTACTTCTGCTCGTTCACCAGGTACAGCATGGAATTGATGAAGCTGGCCCCGGCATCCAGCGCCGATTTGTTCACTTCCATCAGCAGGTCGACCTTTTCCGCCAATGGAATCTGCATGGCGTTTTTCTCGATCGGTGTTTTCCAGCTGACTTCGCCGTGGCCTTTCACTGGTGCCAGTTCCACCGGCTCCTGCTGGTATTTGGAGTTGGCCTTGGCGGTCGCTACTGCCTGGGCGGTAGCGCGGGCGATACCGTCGATCGTCATATCGTTGGTTGCCGCGAACCCCCAGGTACCGTTGGCTATGACACGCACGCCCATACCGATGGACTCGGTATTGACCACGTTCTGTACCTTCATCTCGCGGGTCACCACGTACTGGTTCAGGTAGCGGCCGATACGCACGTCCGCGTAGGATGCCCCCATTTTGGTCGCGGTGTTCAGCGCCGCGTCGGCGAACTCTTTCTTTACTGCAACATCCAGCCCACTCTGGGTCAACTGGCTTTCGGCAATCACGCTGGCGGAAAGTGGCAGCATGGATGCGCCCATACCGGCGCCACTCAACTGCAGAAATTTTCTACGGTCCATAATGTGTTCCTCTTTTTCTGCGATTGATCAAACGGCGTCGGACAGGCTGCTGAAAGTGAAGTCACGTACTTTCAGTGCGGGAACCATCGCCGGTCCACCCCACATGCTTACCCGCTCGGGGCGACCCATGTCTTCGATGTTGTTGAGCATGATGACCGGGCTTTCATTGAAGCGGAAATTCTTGATCGGGTATTTGATTTTGCCGTTTTCGATGTAGAAGGTTCCGTCGCGGGTCAGGCCGGTCAACAGCAGTGACTGCGGGTCAACCATGCGGATATACCAGGTGCGGGTTACCAGTACACCGCGGCGGGTTTTCTTGATCAGTTCCTCGGTCGACTTGTCGCCGCCCACCATGATCAGGTTGTTCGGTGAGGGAATCGCGGCGCCCTTGGATTGCTCTGCCCAGTAGCGGCTGCACGGCAGGTTTTCGACCACCCCGTCCTTGATCCAGTCCACCCGCTGCAGAGCCATATGGTCGTCGTCAGACCAGGGCTGCGCCGGCACATTGGCATCGGAAGGGTCGGAGTAGATATTGATACGCTTGTCGAACATTTTCTCGCCGGTGCGATTGCCACCGCCTTTCTTGCTCATAAAGCTGCGACCTTCATCGGCATTGCGAGCGTCGAAGTTACCCATCATGTAGGCGACGAGACCGGATACCGCACTCGGCTCCAGGATTACGGTGTATTTGCCGGGTTCCAGCGCGCGCGCTTCCTGCGACAACACCGCTTTGTCGATGGCAACGCCGGAGCTGGCTGCGGTATTCATGTTGGCGAAGTCGGTCACGTCGCTCTGCGCCCAGCCGGAACCGAGACCGTTTTCGGTGCGCATGGTGACGGTGAAGTTCGCCGAGGTCGACGCGTAGTAGCCGAACAAGCCCTTGGAATTGGCGACGGCGGCAAACGAACGCGCGTCCTCGAGGTAACCTGCGGCGACCACATCCTTCTTCTTCGCCGCGACGATAGAGTCGGCCGCAGCCTTGGCGCGCTGATCCGGAGTGATATCTGCGGTGGATTTGGAAAATCCGTTTACGGCCAGGTATTTCTGCTCGCCCAGCAGCGGCATGGATTCCGGGTTATCCGGGGAGAGTTTGGCCAGCTCTTCCGCACGACGCATCACTTTTTCCAGCGAGGCATCGCTGAACTCATTGATGGTCGCAATACCAGATTTCTTGCCGAAACGCGCTTCCACTGCCAGTTCGATATCGTTGACGATACCGCTGGTGGAAACGCTATTGCGCGCGTAGCGGATGTTGCCGGTCTCCGCACCGCTCAGCTGTGCGCTGGCTGCTTCCGCTTTGCTGTACTTCAGCACCTTGTCGAGAATTTTCTTGGCTTCACTTCTGGATAAAATTGCCATGTTTTCTGCTCCAAAAATTTATTGTTGTTCGCTTAGCCGATCTTGCGTTTGGTGTTGATGACATTGATCTTGTCAAAGCGCGTGGTCGAGCAGCCGTGGGAAACGGCGCTCACCTGACTGGGTTGCCCCTTGCCGTCGAAAAAGGTACCGCCGAGGCGATAGTCGCTGCTGTCACAGACCGCTGAGCAGGAATTCCAGAATTCCTGAGTATTGGACTGGTAGGCCACATCTTCTACCTGGCCGACAATTTCCCCATCCTTGATCTCGTAAAACAGCTGGCCACCAAACTGGAA
>NZ_LZDE01000139.1 GCF_002009015.1 Microbulbifer mangrovi
CGGATGCGCAGCGGCACTGAGCCGGGCAATTCGGTTGTAGCGGGGGACATGATAGTGGGCCGCTAGATTGGAACGCGACTGGATATCAATAATGGGCGTGGAGTTGAGCCCGCTTTACGGCCGCGCGATCTTGATTACCGCAGGCAGGTTGCGCAGCCGTTTCATCACCTGCGCAAGGTGCACCCGGTTGGCCACTTCCAGCGTCAGCGCAATCACACTGTGCTGAGCATCTTTCTCATCTACATGGATCTGCTCGATGCTCGCGCCCTCTTCTGTAATGCGCGTCGCCAAGCGAGCGATGATGCCGCGTTCGGATTCCACCTCCACGCGCACATCGCCGAGGAACTCACCCTTCACATCCGGAGACCAGGCCACCGCCATAATATTCTCCGGATGCTCGCGCAGTTCCGCCGCATTGCGGCAGGTATCCCGGTGCACCACCACACCCTTGCCCGAACTGATATGACCCATGATCGTATCGCCTGGAATCGGACGACAGCAGCGCGCAAAGCTGATCATCATGCCCTCCTGGGCATCGATGGTCAGCGGCGAGGAAATGCTGCTGGCCTCGGTTTCCATGGTGCCTGGTGGGATCAGCAGCTTGGCCGCAGAAAACGCCGCGCGGTTACCCAGCCCGATCTCTTCCAGCAGATTATCCAGGCTATCGCACCTTGCCTCACGCACACCGCGCGCGATCTGCTCCTCCGAAAGATCAGTAAGTTTCAGTCGGAACTTCACCAGCGCCTTTTCCAGCAAACGCTGGCCCAGCGCAATGGAATCGTGGTGACGCTGATGCTTCAGGTAGTGGCGGATAGCGCTGCGTGCTTTCGCAGTCACCACAAAATTGAGCCAGTTCGGGTTCGGCTGCACATTCTTGCTGGTAAGGATTTCCACTTTCTGGCCACTTTCCAGCGGCTGTGACAGTGGCGCCAGGCGCTGGTTGATACGCACCGCCACACAGGAATTGCCCACATCGGTGTGCACCGAATAGGCAAAGTCCACTGCGGTGGCGCCGGCGGGCAGATCGATGATCTTGCCCTTGGGCGTAAATACGTACACCTCGTCAGGGAACAGATCGATCTTCACGTTCTCGATAAATTCCAGCGAGTCGCCGGCGCGCTGCTGCATTTCCAGCAGTCCCTGTACCCAGCGGCGCGCGCGCACCTGGCTGGTACCGCCGGTATTCAGCACCTCGTCACCGGAGGACTTGTACAGCCAGTGGGCAGCAATACCGCTGTTGGCCATCTCGTCCATTTCCTTGGTGCGGATCTGAACCTCGATCGGCACGCCGTGCATGCCCAGCAGAACCGTGTGCAGTGACTGGTAACCGTTGGACTTGGGGATCGCGATATAGTCCTTGAACTCGCTGATCACCGGCTTGTAGAGGTTGTGGATAACTCCGAAGGTACGGTAGCAGGTGTCCACGCTGTCCACGATGATACGGAAAGCGTACACATCCATGATTTCGCGGAACGATTTCTTCTTCGAGCGCATCTTCTGGTAGATGCTGTACAGGTGCTTTTCGCGGCCGATGACCAGCGCATCGATCTTTTCCCGCTCCAGGCGCAGCTCGATGGCGTTCTGGATCTTTTCCAGCAGTTCCTTGCGGTTGCCGCGGGCTGCGACCAGGGCGGCGCGCAAGCGGCTGGCGCGTAGCGGGTAGATGGCAAAGAAAGCGCGGTCTTCGAACTCGATCCGTACATCGTTCATACCCAGGCGATTGGCGATGGGCGCGTAGATCTCGAGCGTCTCGCGGGCAATGCGCGCGCGCTTTTCCGGCTTCAGTGAACCGAGGGTGCGCATGTTGTGCAGGCGGTCGGCCAGCTTGACCAGGATGACGCGGATGTCCCGCGCCATGGCCAGGGCCATTTTCTGGAAGTTTTCCGCCTGCTTTTCCGCGGGGCTATCGGTCTCAAACTGGGTCAGCTTGGAGACCCCGTCCACCAGATCCGCTATCTCCTCCCCGAACTGCTCCGCCAGCGCGGCCTTGGGTATGCCGGTATCCTCGATCACGTCGTGGAGCATGGCCGCAGCCAGGCTCTGGGCGTCCATGTGCATGCCGGCCAGTATCGTGGCAACTGCGAGGGGGTGGGTGATATAAGGTTCGCCGGAACGCCGTTTCTGGCCTTCATGCGCCTGCTCCGCGTAGAAATAGGCGCGGCGGACGAACTGGATCTGGTCGGAGGGAAGGTAGGACGAGAGGCGATGGGCCAGACTGTCTATGGTGTGCAAAGCCGCGCTCGCCTCTTAAATTTCCAGCAATTCCTGCATCGGTCGAAAAATCGGGATTACATATCCTGTTCGGACAGGAATACCGGTGCCGGTGCGGCGTGCTGTACCGGCTCTTCTTCCGGCTCGTCGAGGATGCTGGCGTCAACAAAGCCTTCTTCGATCTCGCGCAGGGCAATCACGGTGGGCTTGTCATTCTCTTCCGCAACCATCGGGTCACGGCCGCCGGTGGCGATCTGGCGGGCGCGTTTGCTGCCGACGATAACCAGCTCAAAGCGGTTGTCTACGTGGTCGAGGCAATCTTCAACGGTAATACGTGCCATAAAATTTCTGTTCCAGTGTGAGTTCGCCCGGCCGGGCGAGATTGGCAAATTCTGTTGTCCGACCGGCTGGCCATTGCCGCGGACGGACCTAGAGTGACTATTCTACCGGACCGCGCGGTGTACGCAAATCGATCAGTGACTACAACGCGCAAATTTTGACGCGAAGGTGGCGATGTCGGGGGTGGCGGTGTGAGACCTTCGAAAAAAGGGA
>NZ_LZDE01000140.1 GCF_002009015.1 Microbulbifer mangrovi
ATTGAGCGCATGCGCTCAATTTGTCGTGGAGGGTTTGCGGACAAGTGCCGCAAACCCGGGCTGGAAAAGGCCAGGATGGCGTTTTCCAACAAGCTAATTAGTTATCCAATTCTTTCGCCATTTCCGCCGCACGCGCAGCGCAATCGCTCATAGCCTGCTCCACCAGTTCCGGCAGGCCACCCTCCTGAAAGCGTTTGACCGCACGCTCGGTGGTGCCGTTCGGGGACATAACATTGCGCTTTAACTGCGCCACATCCACATCGGCAGACACCGCAAGTTTCGCCGCGCCCAGAGCGGTTTGCAAGGTAAGTCGTTCAGCGTCCACACGATCCATACCGGCCTTCTCCGCCGCATCGATCATGGATTCCATAAACTGAAAATAGTAAGCCGGGCCGGAACCGGAAACGGCAATCACCTGATCGATACCGGATTCCTCGGCAACCCACAGCGCGATGCCCACCGCGTCCGCCATTTGTGTTGCCACCGACTTGTGCTCGTCGGTGACACCGCCACCGGCATACAGGCCGGTGACGCCGGTGCCCACCAGGGCCGGGGTATTCGGCATTGCGCGTACGATGGGCACGCCCGCACCCAACCAGCGCTGGTACGCAGCCAGCGGAATACCCGCCGCCAGGGTGATCACCAGGGGTTTGCGAGCACTTACTACATCAGCAATGGACTCGCACATTTCCTTCATGACCTGGGGCTTTACCGACAGCACAATCACATCTGCATCGGCGATCGCCGCCAGATTATCGGTGCTGCCATGTACGCCGGTGCGCTGACAGAACTGCTTGAGCTTTTCCTCGTTGCGGCCGGTCGCCACGATCTTGTCGGCCGGATAGCCACTCGCCACCATTCCGCCAATCACCGCACCGGCCATATTGCCGGCACCGCCGATAAAGACCATTTTTTGATCAGACATACTGTTCCTTATCGTGTTCGTTTGAGAAAACTATTTTCTGGCCCCGAAAACATCGGTACCTATGCGCACCATGGTGGCACCGCTGAAAATGGCCGCCTCCATATCGCCGGACATGCCCATGGACAGAGTATCCAGTGGCTGCTCCGGCAGCCGGGCCTTAAGGTCTTCCAGCAGCGCAGCCAGCTGTATAAAAGGTGTGCGCTGATCTTCAGCAACACCGCGGGGAGCGGGAATTGCCATCAGCCCGCGCAGACGCAGGTTTGGCAGTGCCGCCACCGCTTCGGCCAGTTCCGGCAGTTTTTCCGGGCTGACGCCGGATTTACTCTCCTCGCCATCGATATTCACCTGCAGGCAGATATTCAGCGGCGGCATCTCCACAGGACGCTGCTCCGACAGACGGCGCGCAATTTTCAGCCGATCCACCGTATGCATCCAGTGAAAATGTCCCGCCACATCGCGGGTTTTGTTCGACTGCAGTGGTCCAATGAAGTGCCAGATAATGTCGCAATCCGCCAGCGCTTCCTGCTTATCCAGCGCCTCCTGCAGGTAGTTCTCACCAAAATGGCGCTGCCCGGCGGCATACGCCGTGCGCAGGTCGTCCGCCGGGCGGGTTTTGGACACCGCCAGCAGCGTGACCGAGTCGTCCTGCCGGTCACAGCTACGACAGGCTGTGACGATTCGCTCAGCGACGGAATTGAGGTTTTCGGGGATAGACCCTTTGCGCATATACTGGGACCCATTCATTAGTCGGCGGGCATTCTATGCGCTCAGTGCCCGCGCGTCATATCGACAAGTGTCAGAAAGAGAAGAATAAAGGGTAGCAGTATGGACATTACAGAACTCCTCGCCTTCAGCGCCAAGCAGAACGCCTCGGACCTGCACCTCTCCGCCGGCCTGCCGCCCATGATCCGGGTCGACGGCGACGTGCGCCGTATCAACCTGCCACCCATGGAGCACAAGCAGGTACACGGCCTGATCTACGAGATCATGAACGACAAGCAGCGCAAGGACTACGAAGAGTTCCTCGAGACCGACTTCTCCTTCGAAGTCCCCGGCGTGGCCCGCTTCCGTGTCAACGCGTTCAACCACAACCGCGGCGCCGGCGCCGTTTTCCGGACCATTCCCTCCAAGGTACTCACCATGGAAGACCTCGGAATGGGCCAGGTGTTCAAACAGATCTCCGACACCCCCCGCGGCCTGGTGCTCGTTACCGGTCCTACCGGTTCCGGTAAGTCCACCTCGCTCGCAGCGATGATCGACTACATCAACGACAATAAATACGAGCACATCCTCACCGTCGAAGACCCGATCGAATTCGTGCACGAATCCAAGAAGTGCCTGGTGAACCAGCGGGAAGTCCACCGCGACACCCACGGCTTCTCCGAAGCCCTGCGCTCCGCGCTGCGTGAAGACCCGGACATCATCCTCGTGGGTGAGATGCGGGACCTCGAGACCATCCGCCTGGCACTCACCGCCGCGGAAACCGGTCACCTGGTATTCGGCACCCTGCACACCACCTCCGCCGCCAAAACCATCGACCGTGTGGTTGACGTATTCCCGGCGGAAGAAAAATCCATGGTGCGCTCCATGCTCTCGGAATCCCTGCAGGCGGTAATCTCCCAGACCCTGCTCAAGCGCAACGGCGGCGGCCGGGTAGCCGCCCACGAGATCATGCGCGGCACCCCTGCAATCCGTAACCTCATCCGCGAAGACAAAATTGCGCAGATGTATTCCGCCATTCAGACCGGCGCCAACGTCGGCATGCAGACCATGGACCAGTGCCTGCAGGATATGGTCGAGAAGCGCATCATCAGTCGCGAGACTGCGCGCGAGAAAGCGAAGATGCCGGAAAACTTCTAAAAAAAGTAACCCGAGACACGACACATAGCTTTCGCAGACTTACGAAGTAAAAATATCTGAATGGAAGGCGGGGTGCCGGGTGTGGGTTTTCAGGAGCGTCGCAA
>NZ_LZDE01000141.1 GCF_002009015.1 Microbulbifer mangrovi
ATTGAGCGCATGCGCTCAATTTGCGGCCGGGCCATCCATGGCCCGGTTTAACAAACTGTTTGTAACAGCCTGTTAAAAGGACTTTTGATGGTCAACACCTTCAGCAATATCGGCGTTTTCATTCTCGCCACTATCGGCATTCTGTTTCTGTTTGCGGTCATCCTGCGCTTTATGCTGCAACTGGGGCGCGCCGACTTTTACAACCCGATCTCCCAGGGCATCGTCAAGGTCACCAACCCGCTGTTGCGTCCGCTGCGCAAGATTGTGCCCGGCCTGTTTGGTCTGGATATGGCATCCCTGGTGCTCGCCCTGCTGGTAGGCTGGGTGATGATCCTCGGTGCGGGCTTCCTTGCCGGAGCCGGACTGTTGAACCCGTTGAGTGCACTGCTGTGGTCGTTGCTGGGTGTGTTGATGACCCTGATCGCGATCCTGTTTGTCGGTATGCTGGTCTCCATCGTGGTCAGCTGGGTCGCGCCCCAGAGTTCTCATCCCGCGCTGATGTTGCTGCGCCAGCTGCTGGAGCCGATCTACGCACCGGTGCGCAAGATCATCCCGCCGTTGGGCGTGATCGACATCAGCCCGATTTTCGTCTTCATCCTGCTGACCGTGGCCGACAAGCTGCTGGTGGGCTTCGCGCAGAGCGCGCATATGCCGCAGCTGGTATACAACCTGTTCTGGCATATTCCCTTCTAAACAACCCACCAGAGTTACTTGCAGGTCTGTGGCGAATCCTTCACAGGCCTGCTCGCCACGCCCTGCAACGATGTGTCTCAGCATTTTCGAGCTGTCTTAACTGTCAGCCTCCCCGGATTCTTCCCCCCAAGCCTTACCCAGTTCGCGAAACCGTGTCAGCAGGGTTTAACTCCGCGCCGGGTTGCTGGAAAATGGCACGAAATATTCATCAGTAATCACAATAAAAGCAGTAACAACAAGAACACTAAACATGGAAGATGCGACCTTGCGCCAGCACATTGCCGATTACGATCAGTGGAAGAGGGGGCTCGACGGCCAACTAGATGCGTTCAGCCACTGGTTGGAAGACCACTTCCCCAACTCCGCCGGCGCCCGCCAGGTGGTTCAGCAGGCGCGTCAGCTGCTAGTGGAAGACCAGTTCACCGTCGCCCTGGTGGGGGAGTTCTCCCGCGGTAAAACCGAGCTGATCAATGCGATGTTGTCGCATACTTACGGCAAGCGCCTGCTGCCGTCGCGCCCGGGCCGCACCACCATGTGCCCCACGGAAATCTTCTGTGACGGCAGCGAACAGGCTTCGGTACGCCTGCTGCCGATTGAGACCCTGGCTACCAACACCAGCCTGGAGAGCTTCCGTCGCATTCCGCAGAAATGGGTCAATCACGCCTTTGATCCGGATGATGCTGAAGCCACCCGCGAAGCACTAATGAAAGTCGCCGCCACCAAGGCGGTGACCCCGGAAGAGGCTGCCCGCTACGGTTTTGACCGCCGTCACCTGGATGGCAACGGTAATCTCGTGCAGATTCCCGCATGGCGCTATGCGTTGATTTCCCTGCCGCACCCGCTGCTGGCACAGGGGCTGCGCATCATTGATACCCCGGGATTGAATGCCCTGGGCAACGAGCCCGAGCTGACTCTCTCCACCCTGCCAGGTGCGCAGGCGGTCGCCTTCTTGCTCTCCGCTGATGCTGGCGTCAGCGGCACAGACCTGAACATGTGGGAAACCCACCTGGTGCCCCTGCGGGATCATCGCGGCACGGCGGTGATGGCGCTGCTCAACAAGATTGATGTGCTGTGGGACGATCCCGACGAAGATACGGACCAGATGCTGCGCAAGATGCGCGATGAGGTGAGCAAGCTGCTGGACCTGCCGCAGGAGAATGTGGTCGGGGTGTCCGCGAAAAAAGCCTTGCTGGCACGCGCCGAGCGCGATCCGGTTCTGCTGAAACAGAGCTGTTTCGGAGATTTTGAGAAGCTGCTGGTACAGCGCCTGATGGAGCACCGCCAAAAGGTAGCCAACCACCGTTCTCTGCATCAGGCACTGACCCTGATGGCCGACACCCGCGACCTGTTGAAGCGTCGCCTGAACAGCGGTAGCGCCACCCTGGATCACCTGAAGCGCCACGGCGCCACCAATCCGGATCAGCTCGAGGAGCTGAAGCAGCTGCACCAGACCGCCAAGGAACAGCACAAGTACTGCCACCAGGAGCTGCTTACGCTCAAGTCCAGTCAGCGCATGCTGTCCCGCCAGCGCGCGTCTCTGCTGGCCCCGGTTTCCAGTCAGCAGTTGCAGCAACTGATCGATGAAACCCGCAAAGCACTAAATGAGCGCTGGTCGCCCCTTGGCCTCGCGCGGGCGATCGATAATTTTATGGGTGGTGTGGAACACCAGCTCTCGAATCTCGAGCGCGAAGTGGATCAGACCAACCGTCTTGTAGACGCGATTTACGATCGCTCTACCCTGAATAACATCATTTCTGCGGAGCAGCACTTTGATATCGGCGGCTTCCGCGCGGCGCTGCGCGGTCTGCACCGCCAGGCTGCGCAACTGCGTCGCTCTCCCCAGCTGCTGCTGGCTCGTCGCAACCGCCTGACCGAGCGCTTTGTGGCGACGCTGGCCAACGAAGTGGGGCGCATGTACAGCCAGATGATCTCTTCTGTGGACGGTTGGCTGGAGCAGGTGCTGGAACCGCTCAAGCAGCATGTGCAGTACCAGAAGCATCTGCTCAACCGCCACCTGATCAAGCTCACCGAGCTGAAGCAGAAAACCCAGACCAAGCGCACCGACTTGCGTGCGCTGGAAGAGGAACTGGTGCGCAACCACAGCGCTTTGGGAAGCCTGGAAGACCTGCTCAAGCAGACCCAGCCCGCGCCACAACCGCTCGCGCCGGCGCCAGTGGCGACCATGGCCAACAATGTGACGCCATTGAAAGCGCCTGCCATTTCTTGATGGGAGCAGAGTAGATTTGTGGCGATTCGGGCGGCGGGTGCGCCCTTG
>NZ_LZDE01000142.1 GCF_002009015.1 Microbulbifer mangrovi
CCTGTCGCCGACGCTTTCGAAACCCTTTCCCCGGCGCCCTGCCTTCGCATTTCAGTTTTTAGCGTTCGATCTAGCTGCCGATCAATCCTTTTAAATGCGCCACCACACTTCTTCCCAACGCAGACAGCGCATAGCCGCCTTCCAAAGCGGAAACAATGCGGCCGTCACAGTGCGTATCGGCGAACTCCCGCAACCGTTCGGTCACCCACTGGTAATCCTCTTCGCGAAAGCGGAGCTGCGCCATCGCATCTTCGATATGTCCGTCGAAGCCCGCAGAGATAAACAGCATCTGTGGTTTAAATTTTTCCAGTGCCGGTAGCCACTGGTTGCTTACCAGGTCTCTCAGAGCGTCGCCTTCGGCGCCCGCTTCCAACGGCGTATTGACGATGTTTTCCGGCAGTTCGCCCGTGCCGCTGAACGGGTAATAGGGAGACTGGAAACTGGAGCACAACAGGTAGCCCTCGCGACCCGCGACAAAATCTTCTGTGCCATTTCCGTGGTGTACGTCGAAATCGAGAATCGCCACTCGCTCCAGGCCGTGTGCCGCACGTGCATGGGCGGCACCGATGGCGATATTGTTGAACAGGCAAAACCCCATTGCCTTGTCGCGCTCTGCGTGGTGCCCAGGCGGGCGCACGGAGCAGAAGGCAGAATTCACTTCGCCGGCGATGACTTTATCCACAGCATCCACTGCGGCACCGGCAGCGTGTAGCGCTGCGGCAAGGGACTGGGGGCACATGCGGGTATCTTCATCGAGCACCTCGATGCCCTCACTGGGTGCCCGGGAAAAAATCGATGCAACATAATCCGGGGTATGCACCCGTTTCAGTTGCTCACGCGTAGCCTCAGGGGCGTCAAAAAAGCGCAGCACGTATTCCATACCACTGGAAAGCAGCTGGTCCTGGATGGCATCGAGGCGCGCGGGGCATTCAGGATGGTCTTCGCCCATATCATGGAGATTGCAGGCGGGGCTGGTAAAAACGCCAACAGTGGCCATGTTCAGTCCTTGTCAGATACGCTGGAGAGATCCAGCTCCAGATACAGTTCATCCATGCTGTCACCCGGACGAGCAACGAACCCGGCGCTCTCAAAAATGGCGAGCATGGGTTTATTGTCACGGCGCACACAGGCGAACATCGTTTCGATGCCACGCTTACGAGCGATCATTTCCATTTCTTTCAACAGGGTGGTGGCAATACCCTTGCCTCGACGACTCTCCTTGATCACAAAAGCCACTTCGCAGCTGTTGTTCGCTTCGTAAAAATAATAGCGACCCACGCCCTGAATGACTTCACGCCCACCGTCGTTATCGATAAAGCACAACGCCAGATCACGCTGCTGGTCAACACTCACCAGGCTGCAGGATTTTTCCCGCGACATCTGCGTCACATGGTGGTTGTAACGCATCATCAGGGTTTCTTTATTGTGGGTATAGAAAAACTCCTGCAACCCTCGCTCGTCGGCGGGACGCAGGGGGCGCAATGTATATTCGATGCCACCAAACGTATAGCGTTTCTGTTCCACCGTCCCCAGTTCAGGGACAGGCGTTGGCGCCTGCTCCTGGTATTCCGGCACCCAGTAAAATTCTCGCACTTTCTCCAGTAATTCGCGCCGGAAATCGGGGTGGGCGATACGAATCATTTCCAGGGTGCGCTCGCGCACACTTTTTCCGCGTAGGGAGGCGATTCCGTATTCGGTAACCACGTAATGCACATGGGCGCGCGAGGTAACCACACCGCTGCCAGGGGTCAGTGAGGCAACGATACGGGAGATCAGTTTGCCATCTTTATCTTTTGCGGTGGACGGCAACGCGATAATCGGCTTACCCCCCTTGCTCAACGCTGCACCGCGGATAAAGTCCACCTGCCCGCCGATGCCACTGTAAAGTAACCGCCCGATCGAGTCGGAAACCACCTGCCCGGTGAGGTCCACTTCAATGGCACTGTTGATCGCCACCATTTTTTCGTTGCGGGCAATTTTCACCGGTGAGCTTACGTGCTCCGCTGGATAAAGTTCCACATGAGGGTTGCCATCGACAAAGTCGTACAGCATTTTCGACCCCATGCAGTAGGCGGTAATAGTTTTTCCCCGGTGGAAGGTTTTCTTGCGGTTATTGATGACCCCATCCTTCATCAGCCGCGCGATGCCATCGGAAATCATTTCCGAATGCACCCCAAGATCTTTGTGATTTCCCAGATAGCGCAATACAGCATCGTGAACCTTACCCATACCGATCTGCAGAGTGGATCCGTTTTCCACCAGCAGTGAAACGTACTGCCCAATCTGCTCCACTGCCTGATCCATTTCCGGCGGCGGCGACTCGGGGATCGGGGCATCGGCGGTCATCCAGGCGTGGATCTGGTCGCGGTGAATAAAGGTGTGCCCGTTGGTACGCGGCATGCTCGGGTTGATCTGGGCAATGACCGTGGTGGCATTCTTCACAGCAGAGGACACCACATCCACACTCACTCCGAGGGAGCAGTAACCCAGTTCATCTGGCGGGCTCACCATGATCAGTGCTGCATCCAGTGGCAATACATGGTCGCTGAACAACTTGGGGACTTCGGAGAGAAACGTCGGCGTGTAATCCGCGCGCCCTTCCGCCACTGCATTGCGAATGGCGGTACCACCTATATAAAGCGCGTTGACGGTAAACAGTTCAGCGTATTTGCGTTCGGCCCAGATATTGTCAGACAGGGTGAACACCTGGGTAACCTGGATATCGTTGAGCCCGCGACTATTGGCAATTAGGTCTTCCATCAAGGCCGTGGGTACGGCGGCGTGGGAGCCCAGAAAAATACGACAGCCGCTTTTCAGCAGTTGATCCCAGGTGAGGGACTCGTTGCTTTTGGGGTGGGTCAGGGATGACATGGTTTGGAGCTGGTTTCCTACCTAGTTTTAACCATGGTAGGCGTATGGCTTTTTAGTCACAAGCGGGTTTCTGGGGTTTTGGGGCTCCGTCTAAGGTTAAACGGTGGCGGCCAATCACTGGGTATAAGTTTTCGAAACCGCTGTGAATACATCCCT
>NZ_LZDE01000143.1 GCF_002009015.1 Microbulbifer mangrovi
GTTTACGGCGTGTCTCACAAGGGGGCACCCGGTAGCGGCACCGCCACAGGGGCCTGAAAAATGCTTGTGCATTCTCCCCAGAACTAAAACAACAAAAATGCGCTCATGATCCAATTCGATAACGTCAACAAACGCTACGAGTCCGGCCAGGATGCGCTGGGGCGTGTCAGTCTGGAGATTGATCGCGCGGAGATGGTTTTCCTTACTGGCCATTCCGGCGCCGGCAAAAGTACCCTGCTGAAACTCCTCACCGCCATCGAGCGCCCTACCCGCGGCAGCATCATCGTCGGCGGGCAGAACCTGAACCGGCTGCGCAACGGCCAGATCCCCTTCTATCGCCGCAATCTCGGCATCGTGTTCCAGAACCACCAGCTGCTGTTTGATCGTAGCGTGTTCGACAACGTCGCCCTGCCGCTATCGGTCTCCGGTTGCAGCAAGCGCGAAGTCGGGCGCCGGGTGCGTGCAGCGCTGGACAAGGTCGGGCTGCTGCACAAGGAAAAGCAGAACCCCATCGTACTCTCCGGCGGCGAACAGCAGCGGGTGGGCATCGCCCGCGCCGTGGTGAACAAGCCCGCACTGCTGGTGGCAGACGAGCCTACCGGCAACCTGGACCCGAAACTGTCCGAAGAAATCATGCAGCTGTTCCGCCAGTTCAACGCGGTGGGCACCACCGTACTGATTGCGAGCCACGATCTCGAGCTGATTGCGCGTATGCGCCAGCGGGTGCTGACCCTGCAGCAGGGACAACTCATTTACGACGGATACCCGAGCCGTGAACCAGCGTACTAAAACCCCTGCCCCGCCCCCCGAGCGCGCCCGCACTGTCGGCGCCGTGACCGCTCGCACCGGTGTTGGCGACCGGTTCAGCAGCTGGCTGGACCACCACCGCGAGATGTGGCGCGAGTCCTGGGTGCGCTTTTTTGCCTCGCCCATGTCCAGTGGCATGACGGCGCTGGTGATTGCGATTGCGCTGGCATTGCCGGCGGCTTTGCAGTTGGGGCTGACCAACTTCCAGAAGGCGGTGGCTGGCTGGGATGGGCAGCCGCAGATTTCGGTGTTCCTGCACAAGCGCGCCAAGGACAGTGCGGTGACTGCCTACGCGGAAGATCTGCGCGGGGATCCGCTGGTGGCAGAGGTGACTTACATTTCCCCGGATCAGGCGCTGGCGGAGTTCCAGCAGGCGTCCGGACTCGGCGATGCGCTGGCGGGTATGGACAGCAATCCGCTGCCGGCAGTGTTGCTGGTGCGCCCCTCGGCGTCGGATAGCGCGGGGCTCGAGACGCTGGCGGAGCACTTGCGGGAGAGCGCGCTGACGGATTCCGTGGTACTGGATATGGCCTGGGTACAGCGCCTGGCGCAGTTGACCGAGCTGGGGCGGCGTATGAGCCTGGGGCTGGCGTTTCTGCTGGCGCTGGGGGTGCTGCTGGTGGTCGTAAACAGTATCCGCCTGCATATTGAGAATCGTCGCCAGGAGATCCTGGTGGTGAAGTTGGTGGGGGCGACGGATGCGTTTGTGCGACGTCCCTTTCTGTACACCGGTCTGGTGTACGGTCTGGTGGGGGGGCTGATTGCCTGGTTGCTGGTAAGTGTTGGCGTGTGGCTGCTGACGGGGCCGGTGAGCGGGCTGGCGAATCTTTATGGCAGCGGCTTTCAGCTCGACGGGCCGGGAATTACTTACCTGATCGGCCTGGCCGGTGGCGCCGCCCTGCTGGGACTGACCGGTGCCTGGCTGGCTGTGGCGCGGCATATTTCGGCGATTCAACCGCGCTGACCGTTAAGTCAGTCAAGTTTCGTAAAGCGTGGAACTTCCCCTGTGGATAACCGCTCTAACCTCCCGTATATCAAGGCCTGGCGCGGTTTGCCGGGCAATCGCGGGCGGGGTTCCATTTCCCGTTGCGAGTGCTACACTGTGGCCAACTTTGCTCTCCCGGTGCCGCTCAAAAGCTGATCAGCTCAGGGCCGGAGGAGCAAGCCGCCGCAAACTACTGGTCCCGGTAAGAAATAGTCCGGGCAGCAAGTGCCAAGCGGGGCAACAAGAGTTACGAGGAGAATCCTGAATGGGAACCAATCTGCAGCCGATCCACACTCTGTCACCAGGCGCCAATCTGAACGCCTATATCCAGACAGTGAGTGGCTTCGAGGTGCTCTCCGCCGAGGAAGAAAAAAAGCTCGCGGAAGATCTCTACTACCACGAAAACCTTGAGGCAGCCCGTCAGTTGGTTATGTCTCACCTGCGTTTTGTGGTGCACATCGCCAAATCCTACTCCGGTTACGGTCTGAACCAGGGCGACCTGATTCAGGAAGGTAACGTGGGCCTGATGAAGGCGGTGAAGCGTTTCAACCCCGAGAAGGGTGTTCGTCTGGTGTCCTTTGCGGTGCACTGGATCAAGGCAGAAATCCACGAATTTATTCTGCGCAACTGGCGCATCGTGAAGATCGCGACCACCAAGGCGCAGCGCAAGTTGTTCTTCAACCTGCGCGGCCAGAAGAAAAAGCTGGCGTGGCTGACCAGCGATGAAGCCAAGCGGGTTGCTGCTGAGCTGAATGTGGATGTGCAGCATGTGCACGATATGGAAGGCCGTCTGTCGGCCCACGATGCGGCATTTGACGCAGGTGTGGACGACGATGAAGATTCCGCGTGGCAGGCACCGGCACACTACCTGGAAGACCGCCGTTACGATCCGGCCACTATGCTGGAAAATGATAACTGGCAGGAAACCAGCGTAAACAACCTGACCTCCGCCATGGAGCAACTGGACGACCGCAGCCGCGATATCATCGAGGCGCGCTGGTTGAGCGAGAGCAAGTCCACGCTGCATGAGCTGGCGGACAAATACGGTGTTTCTGCTGAGCGAATCCGCCAGCTTGAAAAGAACGCCATGAAAAAAGTCCGGGTGGCGATGGAGGCCTGATAGCCTTCTCACTGACCGGACCAAGAACCGCGCTACTGGCGCGGTTTTTTCGTATGTGGTTCGGTGGTTTTTGCTTTGAAGCTGGTCCGGTGGCGGGGAATCACTGGGTACGGGTTTTCAGAACCGCTGTGAATACGTCCCTG
>NZ_LZDE01000144.1 GCF_002009015.1 Microbulbifer mangrovi
TGGTGCAGGGGGTAGTTCCAGGGATTGATAAACCCGCACACACCGGCGGCTTCACGCCATACCAGGGAGTGACCGTGTTCGGCGGTCTCTTCGGTGATCCCAGTGTGCTCGGCGAACAGGCGCATGGCCTCGATCGGGCCCTCTACATGCAGCCAGCCGGTGATATGGCGGGGACAGCCCAGGCTGTCGGATACCGCGGCCACCAGCTCGTCCTGGCGGGCTTCCATCAGGTCGGCGGCGCGCAACAGCAGCGCGCGGCGCTCGCTGGCGGGGGTATTGGCCCAGGCGTCGAAGGCGCGGGCCGCGGCTTGAACAGCGCGATCCACATCGGACACGCTACCCGCTGGCACTCGGGTAATCGGGGATTCGGTTGCAGGATTGATGGCTTCCAGCCAGTCGCCGGAGGTGGACTCGATCCACTGGCCATCGATATAGATCTTGTTATGGTTTTCCATCTTGCTCGACTTGTTTGCTGCAGTTTTGCCGCGGGAACTGGCTCTCACGACGCTTGCGACCGATGGCGCGATATTCTGCGCACGCTCCGGACGCGCATCGTCTACCAAACGGACAATCTGCGCAATAGTTAGACTTTTTCGAATGATTATTCAGTATGCGGGAAGGTCAAGCGGGGCCCAATCACCTGAACAGGTGATATGGCTGGGCGGCGATCCTTTGAGATGCCGCGGAGTGGAGTATTACGGCTGCTGCGGTGCGGCGCCGGCAGCCACGGCGAGTTCTTGTTGCAGGGTTTTGGCTTCCGGCGCCAGCGACGCCCCGCGGCTCTCCAACCAGCGAAACACCCGCTCCAGCACCAGCCGGGTGCGCTGGTTGATGGCACCGCTGTGATCATTCACCAGATACAGGGACTGGCCGATGGTGTAGGAGCGCTCGATTACCGTGGCCAGGCGCCCGCTCTTCAGGTCTTCACTCACCTCCAGCCGATCCGCCAGCGCCACGCCCATCCCCAGGCGCGCAGCCTCGATGGCCTGATAGGCATAATCCACCGATATCCCATTCACCGACGGCGCATAGTCCACCCCCTGGGCGGTAAACCAGCCGCGCCACTGCTGCTGGCGGTCGTGCAGCAGCGGCAAACCCAGCAGGTCCAGCGGGCGCAGCGACCGGCTCAGATCCTCCCGCGCGCGCAGCAGCTGCGGACTCGCCACCGGCAGATAGTGCTCCTGGTACAGCGGCGTCACCTGCCGCGCCGGCGCCTCCGGCTCCCCCAGACAGATGGCGATATCCGCTTCATCGCCCAGGTGCCGCGCGCGCGGCTCGATGGTGGTGACCCGCAGGCGGATCTCGGGATAGCGCTGTTGTACCTCCGCCAGAATTCGCAGCAGCCAACGGCTGGCAATGGTGGCGGTGGTGGCGATCACCACCTCGCCGGACAGATTGCCCGGGTCCAGGGTCAGCAACCCCTGTTCCAGCCGCCCGAACGCGTCGGACACCGCCCGGTGCAGGCGCTTGCCCGCCGCGGTCAGCGACAGGCGATTGCCGGTGCGCAGAAACAGCGGCGTGCCCAACCGCTCCTCCAGCTCACGGATCTGGCGGCTGAGCGCCGGGTGCGACACATGCAGCTCCTCTGCCGCCCGCCGCAGGTGGCAGTGTCGTCCCACCGCGTAAAAGCTGCGCAGGGAGGTCAGGGACAGGTTTCGGAGCTCGGCGGCCATGGATTAACTCTCGTTACGGTGCCTTTTTGGCACCAATACGGCAATTAAATGTTAATTGTGTTCGCAAAATCAAACCATAGACTTGTGCTAAACCCTATACATCCATTCACACAATAAAACTCTGGATGCACTCCATGACCGATACCCGCCAAGTCCGCGCCTCTCAAGTGCGCATCAATGGCCAGCGCCTGTGGGACTCCCTGATGGAAATGGCCGCCATCGGCGCCACCGACAAGGGCGGCTGCAACCGCCAGGCCCTCACCGACCTCGACAAACAGGGCCGCGACCTCTTCGTAAAGTGGTGCCAGGAAGCCGGCTGTGCGGTGACCTTCGATGAAGTGGGGAATATCTTCGCCCAACGCCCCGGTAAAAACCCGGATCTGCCCCCGGTGCTTACCGGCTCTCACCTCGATACCCAGCCCACTGGCGGCAAGTTTGACGGCGTCTACGGCGTGCTCGCCGGCCTCGAAGTGGTTCGCAGCCTGAACGACGCCGGCATCGAAACCGAAGCGCCGCTGGAAGTTGCCGTGTGGACCAACGAGGAAGGCGCCCGCTTCTCCCCCGCCATGATCGGCTCCGGGGTCTGGGCCGGTGAATTCGACCTCGACTACGCCTACGCCCGCACCGACAAAGAAGGCAAAACCTTCGGCGAAGAGCTGCAACGTATTGGCTACAAGGGCGACACCCCCGCCAAGCCGCGCCCGCTGGCCGCCGCGTTTGAAGTGCACATCGAACAGGGCCCGATTCTCGAAGCCGAAGAGAAAACCATCGGTGTATTGAGCGGTGTACAGGGCATGTACTGGTACGACCTCACCCTCATCGGCCAGCCCTGCCACGCCGGCCCCAGCCCCATGGAAACCCGTCGCGACCCGTTTATGGGCCTGCATCGCATCCTCGACGAACTCTACAAACTCGCCGCCGAACACGGCCCCTGGGCCCGCGCCACCTTCGGTGACATTCGCGTCGAACCCGGCAGCCGCAACACCGTCCCCGAGAAACTCGTCCTCGCCGTCGACCTGCGCCACCCGGACCAGAATACCCTCGACGCCATGGACCAGCGCTTCCGCGAAATCGCCGCCCGCGTCGCCGATCACATCGGCCTGGAACACGATATCCGCGACGAATGGCGCTCCCCCGCCGTCGCCTTCGATGCGAACTGCGTTGAAGCCGTGCGCAGCTCTGTAGCCGAGCTCGGTTACAGCAACAAGGAAATGGTCTCCGGTGCCGGCCACGACTCCGTGTACATCTCCCGCGTCGCGCCCACCAGCATGATCTTCGTGCCCTGTGAAAAAGGCCTGAGTCACAACGAAGCGGAAAACGCGGAACCAGAAGATCTGGAAGCCGGTGCAAACGTGCTGCTGCACGCGATGCTGAAAATGGCAAATAAAGCGAGCTGATGAAGCACTAAACCCAAATGCGAAGCGGCGGCTGCCGGGAACTATTCGCTAGACCTTCTAAAACAGGGATGTT
>NZ_LZDE01000145.1 GCF_002009015.1 Microbulbifer mangrovi
CCCACCTGGACAGTACCGCGCAGTATTCTGGTCAATGAAATCTTGCCCAAGGCTCGCGCCAATCCTCACGGTATGGAAAACATGGGTTACCGGGTCGTAAACGGCAGTGGTGAATACCTGCCACTGAGTTCCCAGAACCTGAAGCGCGCCGCTGCCGGTGGTTTCCTGATGCGCCAGAAAGGCGGCGAGCAGAACATCCTCGGACGGGTGAAATTCGAAATCCCCAACTCAGACGACATCTACCTGCATGACACCCGCGCCAAGAGCCTGTTCGGTCTCACCGATCGCGACTACAGCCACGGTTGTGTGCGTCTGGCCAAGCCGCGGCAGCTGGCAGAGGCACTGCTGCGGGACGAGCCCGGTGACTGGAGTCGCTACCGTATCGAGCAGCTGACTACCGGTGACGAAACCACCGAGGTGCGCATGAGCAAAAACGTGAAGGTGTACCTCACCTACTGGACCGCCTGGGTCGACGGCGAGGGCCGCATGCATTTCCGCCCCGACATCTACGGCAAGGACGGCCTTGCGGTCAATCAGTTCAATTGAACACGCGCTATCGCAACCACTAGCGAACTGCATTAACCCACTTCTCTCACTGCCCACTGCACTGCCGGGTGGAAGATCCACCCGGCAGTTATTCCGAATCCTCGCGAAAGCCCCCCTCCGCATACCCCAATCTTATTTGGCGCCAATCCGGTCACAAGTTACCAATTAGAGGTATAGGGTTCGCCCACCGCACGCCAGAGCCTCGGATTCCGCGATTTCCGACCCTGCCAGCCGTGAGCCACCCGACCGCTTAATAGGCCGCTCGGCCGGTAATACGTTGATCAGGGGTCAATGATGGGTAATAGACTGGGTATTCAATTGAATCTGGGCGCCGCGGTGGTTCTTTCCCTGTCTCTGGAGTCCGCAGCCCTGGAAGCGGCAGCACAGGGCGAGACACAAACCGCAGAAACAGCGAACCCCGCTCCGGAACAGGTCACGGCCAATCGCACGTCCCCCGGCTCCAGCCAGCCTCCCAGTGACTCAGTATTCACCACGGTTTCCGGTTCCTACAGCCCATTTACCCCCTACGGTCGTCAGTACGCACTGATGCGGGAGGAACTGTCGCGCTACCGCGCCCTCAGCGAAGACGAGCACTGGCAGCCACTCCCCGCAGGGCAAACCCTAGCGCCCGGTGTGCGCGACCCACGCGTCAGGGTGCTGCGCAGCCTGCTGATGCAATACGGCGACCTGCCGACCACCGATGATATGGCCCGCGCGGAGCTGCAGGAAAAAGCCAGCGACGATTCTGCCGCGGAACACTACGACAACGAAGTGCGCATTGCGGTCGAACGTTTTCAGCGCCGCCACGGCCTGCATGCCGACGGCATCGTTGATAGTGCAACCCGCACGCACCTGAATACCCCGCCCGCCAAACGCCTCTCCACCCTGCAGGCCAACCTCGATCGCTGGCAAAAGATGCCCAAGGATCTCGGCCCCCGTCATATCGTGGTCAACATACCTGAGTACACCCTGCGCCTGATTGAGGGGGATCACGAGCAATACCGGATGCGCGTGGTGGTGGGGAAATCCAAGCATCCCACACCACAGCTGAGTACCCGCATGACCCGGGTGGTGTTCAACCCCACCTGGACGGTCCCGATAAATATCGCGGTACGTGAGCTGCTGCCCAAAGGTAGCGCCAACCTCACCGCGGGTGGCTATCGCCTGGTCAATAATCGCGGCAAATCCGTGCCTTTCAGCGGCCGCAATCTCCGCGCACTGCGTCTCGGCAGCGTGGCGCTGCAACAGCGCGGTGGCGAAGGAAACGCTCTCGGGCGCTTCAAATTCGTGATCCCCAACCAGCAGGCCATTTTCCTGCACGACACACAAAAGAAAAATCTGTTCAGCCGCAACAAACGCGCCTTTAGCCATGGCTGTATTCGTCTGGAAAAACCCCAGGAGTTCGCACAAATTGTGCTCGCCGACCAGGGCAAGCGTCCCGGCAAATGGAATGCTGAAAGACTATCGCGCTATACCTCCGGCACCCGCACCCGCGCCGTGGAACTGGACCGGCCAATACCCGTACATATCGTCTACTGGACCGCCTGGGTTGATGAAGAGGGATTACTCAACTTTCGCCCGGACATATACGGTCGCGACAACACCGGGGAAGCTGATGACAGCGCCACCGATGACAGCGTGCAATAGCAGCACCGCAGAATGAGGAATGGGGGTTCCTATGAGCAGCACCACCAAACAACAAATGCGACCCAGACACTGTCGCCATTTTTATGCCATCGTGGCACTGAGCTGCTGTGCCCTGCTGCCGCTGATGGAAACTGCAGCGGGCGAAGAACCCGAAGCCCTTGGCGAAGAGCCTAAAGTACAAGCTGAGCAAACAGAGCCAGAACAATCTGCATCAGTGCAGCAGGGAACCGTAGAGCCGAAAAAAGAAGCTGCGGCAAAACCTTTGCCCGCACCTCAGGGCAAGGAAGAAAAGAAACAAGAAGAGAAAACATCCACCGGCACACAGACCGCTGCCACCGAGCCGCAAAAAGAGGTTTCCAAGAAAAATTCCAATCCGGATAAGCAACCTTACAGCGGTGCAGATAGCGCGGTGCACTTTGCCACTGCCGGCAACCGCCTGCGGGAACAGGCGGCACGCTACCGCGAAATGAACAATCAGTGGCAAGCGATAGACCCGGGCCCGCCGCTACGTGCCGGCCATCAGGATCGGCGAGTAATGCAGCTGCGCAAGCTGTTACAGCTGTTCGGCGACTACACAGGCCAACCCGGGCCGGTATCTGACACCGATGATAATCCCGAGCGTTTTGATGCCGGGGTGCAACTGGCTGTAGAGTCCTACCAGCGCCGCCACGGCATGGTCGTCACCGGTATCGCAGACAAAGCCACACTGCGGGAACTGGAGCGCACGCCACAAGAGCTGGCGCGACTGCTGGAGCTGAATGCCAAGCGCTGGGACCAGCTGCCAGACAGCCCGGGGCAGCGCTACATTCTGGTCAACGTCCCGGACTTCCAGTTGCAACTGATCGATCGACAACGGGTCGTGCTATCCATGAAAACCGTGGTGGGCAAAAGTACCAAGCGCACACCAGAGATGACCACCAAAGTTGTGTCCGTTGTATTCAACCCCACCTGGACAGTACC
>NZ_LZDE01000146.1 GCF_002009015.1 Microbulbifer mangrovi
TCTACCAATTCCGCCACCTGGGCTTTCGACGGTGCGTTCCGTCGAGGCTGCGCACTATAGCGGTTTTATCGCGGGAGTCAATTGTCAGGTGTGACTGTTGAGTGCGTCCCGTGTCGCGTGAAACCTGCTCCTCCGACTGCTATTGGTCATCGTTTGTAGTTTTTTTACAAAAATGTTGTGCCGGGGATCAATCTCGAGAGCGAAATATGTAAAAATGGTGCCACTTTTTGTTCCGGTTAAGGGGGAGGAATTCCGTGGATCAAGATCAAAATGCCCCGCTGAGGGAAGATGTTCGCCTTTTGGGGGAGGAGCTGGGTAGTGTGTTGCGCACGCAGGCCGGTGACGCCCTGTTCGACACCGTGGAGACCATTCGCCAGGTGGCGGTGGAGAGTCGCGGCCAGGGCGAGATGCCTGTAGGAAAACTACGGGAGCTGCTGGATCCCCTCGATGACGACACCCTGCTGGAGGTGGCGCGGGCCTTCAGCCAGTTCCTTAACCTGGCAAATATTGCCGAGCAGCGCCACCGCGAGCGTCTGCATCGCCAGCACGAACGTTTTCCCGGGGATCCGGATACCGACCGCGGCCTGCGCCAGGTACTGGAGGAGCTGAAGAAGGCCAATGTGAGTCCGGAGCGGGTGCGTGAGGTGCTGTCGGACCTGTCCGTGGAGCTGGTGATGACCGCACACCCGACAGAGGTGACCCGGCGCACCCTGATCCGCAAATACGACCAGATGGCGGATCTGCTTACCGGCCTGGATCGTCCGGACTGCACCCCGGAAGAGGCGGAGCGCCAGCGCCGCCTGCTGCGTGAGCAGATACTGTCCGCTTGGTGCACCGACGAGATCCGTCGCGAGCGCCCGACCCCGGTCGACGAGGCCAAGTGGGGCTTTGCCACCATCGAACAGTCCCTGTGGCAGGCTGTGCCCGAGGGTATGCGCCAGATCGAGGGCGAGCTGGCACTGGCCGGTCTCGAGCCGCTGCCCTCCGACTGGGTGCCGATCCGTTTCGCGTCCTGGATGGGCGGCGACCGCGATGGCAACCCCAACGTCACCGCAAAAGTCACCCGCCAGGTGCTGACCCTGGCCCGCTGGATGGCGGCGGACCTGTATCTGCGGGATGTGGAAAACCTGCTCGCCGATCTCTCCATGCACCGCGCCAGTGACGAGCTGCTGGCGCGCACCGGCCCCAGCCAGGAACCCTACCGTCTGCTGCTGCGGGAAGTGCGCGATCGCCTGCGCAACACCCGCGCATTGATGGAGGCGCGGGTCAATGGCGGCGCCGAGCCCCAGGGTGAGATCTATGCGAGCGGCAGTGAGCTGCATGTGGAGTTGAGCCTGATTGACCGCTCCCTGCGTGCAGTGGGTCTCGCGGCCATCGCCGACGGCCAGCTGAAAGATACCCTGCGTCGGTTGAACTGTTTTGGTATCACCCTGCTGCGCCTGGATATTCGGCAGGAATCCACCCGCCATGCGGAGGTGGTGGATGCCATCACCCGTTTCCTGGATCTCGGTAGCTATGCCAGCTGGGGGGAAAAGGTGAAGCAGAAGTTCCTGCTGGGCGAGCTGGAAAATCGCCGCCCGCTGGTGAACGGTGCCTTTTTCGAGAGTGAGTTCTGTACCGACGAAGTGCGCGAGGTTCTCGATACCTGCAAGGTGATTGCCGAGCAGGGCGCGGAAGGCCTGGGTGCCTATGTGATTTCCATGGCGCGGACTTCCTCCGATGTGCTTGCGGTCATGCTGTTGCAGAAGATTGCCGGTGTGCGCGAACCCATGCGTGTAGTGCCGCTGTTCGAGACCCTCGACGATCTCGACAACGCCTGCGACACCATGAGTGCACTGCTGGAAATCCCTTTCTATCGCGAGCGGGTAAAGGCTGGACAGGAAGTGATGATCGGTTACTCCGACTCCGCCAAGGATGCGGGTTTCCTCGGTGCCGCCTGGGCCCAGTTCCGCGCCCAGGAGGCGCTCACCGGTATCTTCCGCGAGCGCGGCATTCCGTTGACCCTGTTCCACGGTCGCGGTGGTTCCATTTCCCGCGGTGGCTCTCCTACCCGTATGGCGCTGCTGTCGCAGCCCCCGGGATCGGTCGCGGGTCGTATTCGCGTCACCGAGCAGGGCGAAATGATCCGCTTCAAGTACGGGCGCCCGTCGGTAGCCGCTTACAATCTGGAGCAGTATGTGGCGGCCACGCTGGAGGCGACCCTGTTGCCGCCTGCAGAACCGCGTCCCGAATGGCGGGCGGAAATGGATCGTCTGACCCAGGCCTCCGTGCGCGCTTATCGCGAAGTTGTGCAGGACGATCCGGCACTGGTGTCCTATCTGCGCACGGTTACCCCGGAAACCGAGCTGAGTCGTCTCGCGCTGGGCAGTCGCCCGGCGCGGCGCAAGCCTGGTGGTGGTGTGGAGACCCTGCGCGCGATTCCCTGGGTGTTTGCCTGGACGCAAATGCGCCTGATGCTGCCGGCCTGGCTGGGCACCGGGGCAGCACTGGAAACCGGCCTCGAAAATGCGCCGGAGACCCTGCGTACCATGAGCGAGGAGTGGCCCTTCTTCCACACGGTGGTGGATATGTTAGAAATGGTGTTGGCCAAGTCAGACACCCGCGTGGCCCTGTGGTACGAGGAGCGCCTCACCGATGATCCGGAACTGCAGCGCCTCGGTGTCGAGTTGCGCAGTCGCCTGGCGCGCACCGTCGCCGCCCTGAGTGAGCTCACCGGCCGCGAGAGTCTGCTGGATAACAACCCGGTAATGCGCTGGTCGATCCGTGTGCGGGATCCCTACACGGATCCGCTGCACCTGCTGCAGGCAGAGCTGATGGCGCGCCTGCGCACCCGCGAGGAAGATCCGGTGCTGGAAAGCGCTCTGATGGTGACGATTGCGGGTATTGCAGCTGGCATGCGTAATACCGGTTAAACACTCGGCGCCAGATGCTAGGGGGTTTAACGGATTGATGCCGGGTGCGGCTTTGCGAGACCTTCTGAAACAGGGATGTTTTAGAGGGGCCGCGAGGGGTGGGTTCACGGTGTGTCTCGCCAAGCCGTGCCCGGTAGCAATACCGCCACAGGTCACAGGTCTAGACAAGTGCGAGAATCGAAAAACAAAAAGGGGCCGACTCTTGCGAGTCGGCCCCTTTTTTAAAGATGGTGCCCAGGAGAAGACTTGA
>NZ_LZDE01000147.1 GCF_002009015.1 Microbulbifer mangrovi
TGGGTTTACGGCGTGTCTCGGAAGGGGCTACCCGGTAGCGGTACCGCCACAAGGCCAGGTTGAGGCTATGCAGGCAGTGCAGCGGCGGAAAACATTGTCTGCAGTGTTAACCAACAGCCACCGCAAGATTTGTATTCAACAACGCAGAGATCTCTGGTTTGCAGGAACCGCAGTTGGTACCACAGCCCAGCAGTTCTCCCAGCTCATCCACGCTCGCCGCGCCGTCGGCGATGGCCGCTTCGATTTCCTTGCGCGAAACCTGCAGACAGGTACACACCATCTGTGCGCCGGCGGGGACATTCTGCAGCAGTTGCGCGGGCATTTCCGGCAGCGGCTTTTGCAGTGCATCTTCGAGGGTTTTGCGGTCGGGCAATGTCTGCCAGTCGGCGCCGGTAAACACCAGTAGCTCCATTTGCTCGCTGTATAGCAACCAGCGTTCACCACTGGGCAGCTGCAGTCGCTGACGATTCAGCGGTTTGCCATGCAGCGCAAACAGGTTGTCAGCAATCGCCTGCCAGTCCGGTTGCCGGCTCAGCGCCAGTTCGAAGCGGTAACCCCCTTCCACCGGAACACGGTACCAGTGCAGGATAGTTTCCCGCAGTTGCTTGTCACCGGCCTGCAGGCGGCTGTGAAATTCATCCGCGGTCTGCGTGCGAAGTAGCAGGCAGGCGTAACTGTGGGCGTTGAGTGGGGCGATATTGACCGCGAACTGTTTCAGCTCTGGCTGGCCGGAAACGGGATCGGTAAATGGCAGTGCCAGAGCACTCACCGTCGCGTTGTGGGCCAGGCTGTCGCTCCAGTGGATCGGGGCAAACAGCTGGCCCGGTTTCTGGCTGGAGGTGACACGAGCGCGGCCAAAGAACTGGCCTTTTTCACTTTCCACACGCACCAGCTGTGCGTCTTCAATACCAAACTGCTGCGCTTCCTGCGGGTGCACGTGCACCTCCGGCGCCTCGCTGTGATCCAGCAGTTTGCGTGCGCGTCCGGTGCGGGTCATGGTGTGCCACTGGTCGCGCAGGCGGCCGCTGTTCAATACCAGTGGGTAGGCCTCGCGGGTTTCCTGCTTCGGACTCTGCGGGCTCACCGCTACGAAGTGCGCGCGGCCACTGGGAGTATAGAAATCGCCATCGGCAAACAGCCGCGCGGTACCATTGGGATTGGCAGCGTTAATCGGCCACTGTACCGGCGTGAAAAAGTCGTACTCCTGATCGCTGATGCTCGCCAGTGCGGAAATATCGAAGGCGCGCCGAGCTTGCTCGCGATTGTTCTCGAAACCGGACAGGGCGGCATGCTCACGGAAAATATCTGCCGGGCCGCGATAATCGAAAGCCTTGCCATAGCCCAGGCGTTTTGCCACATCGCACACAATCTCCCAGTCGTGCCGCGCTTCACCTGGCTTCGGTAGGAAACCTTTCTGACGGGAAATACGGCGCTCGGAATTGGTGACGGTACCGGTTTTCTCGGCCCAGGTAGTTGCCGGCAATAGCAGGTCGGCACAGCGTGCGGTATCGGTATCCCCCACACAGTCGGACACAATCACGGTGGGGCACTTTTTCAGCGCCGCAGCGACCTTGCGTGCATCCGGCATACTCACCGCCGGATTGGTAGCCATGATCCACACCGCTTTGATCTGGCCGCTGTCTACCGCATCGAACAGTTCTACCGCTTTGAGCCCGGGGCCTTGTGCCATGTTACTGGCGTTCCAGAAGCGGCCCACGCGATCGATATTTTCCTCGGTGAAATCCATGTGCGCGGCCAGCATATTCGCCAGGCCGCCCACCTCGCGTCCGCCCATGGCATTGGGCTGGCCGGTGATGGAAAAGGGACCGCAGCCTGGCTTGCCGATACGGCCGGTGGCCAGGTGACAATTGATAATGGCATTGTTCTTGTCGGTACCAGTACTGGACTGGTTTACGCCCTGTGAATAGAAACTGACGGCTTTCTCCGTGCTGCGGAACAGCTCGAAGAAGGCCAGCAGCTGCTCTAGTTCCACACCGCAGTAGTCCGCCACCCTTTCCGGTGTCCACTCTGCCGCCGCGTACAGGGTATCGGTAAAGTTTTCCGTGTGGTTGTGGATAAATGACTGATCCAGTGCACCGAACTCGGTGAGGTAATGCAGCAGGCCATTGAACAGCGCCGCGTCACTGCCCGGCGTAATTGCCAGGTGCATGTCGGCCATTTCACTGGTGGCACTACCGCGCGGGTCCACCACTACCAGTTTGGCGCCCCCGGCCTGCATACGCTGGAATAGAATCGGATGGGTCCAGGCGGCGTTGGAGCCGATCAACACAACCAGCTCCGCCTCGTCCAGATCCTCGTAATTGCACGGCACCGCATCCGCGCCCAGGGCACGCTTGTAGGCGGCTACCGCGGAGGACATGCAAAGACGGGAGTTCGTATCGACATTACCGCTACCGATAAACCCCTTCATCAGCTTGTTGGCAACGTAATAGTCTTCCGTCAGCAACTGCCCGGACAGATAGAACGCCACCGAATCCGGACCGTGTTCCGAGATCGTTTCGCGAAAGCGCGACGCCGTATACTCCAGCGCCGTCTCCCAATCACAATCTTCGCCGTGCAGGCGCGGCTTTAACAGACGCCCGTGGTTTCCAAGCGTATCCGCCAGGGAAGAGCCTTTTACACAGAGCTTGCCCTTGTTCGCGGGATGCTGATCATCACCCTGAATCCTAATCACCGCCTCGCCACTCTCTCCGCCACCCGGTTGCGACTCTTGTGTCGCCGCTACCCCGCAACCCACACCACAGTACGGACAAGTGGTGCAGGATTTACGCACCGAGAACAGTTCTGTTAAAGCCATCTTTCACTGCTTACTGTTGTAATTTTGTATCGTGCTTACTTATCGATCTGAATCAGCACATCATCGCCTTCAAAAGCGACCGGGAAAGCTTCCAGTTTGATGCCAGCCTCCTCCAGGCACTGGCCGTCGGTCAAACGGTAGTGCTGCTTGTACAGCGGCGAAGCAACGGTCAGCTCACCGTCAATCTCCGCTACAATACCGCGGCCGATCACGCCCGCGTTGGCAATAGGATCCCAGTTATCGATGGCGTACAGCTGGGGTTCCTGTTCGGGTAAAAAAAACAGGGCAATCTGACGATCGCCCACAAGAGCGCACACTCCGGAATTGGCTACAAGATCTGATCGCTTGCAGACTTGCAGCCACTCAGTGCGGGTTATGGCAACTTCGCTCATTTTGGTTCTCCACAAAAATGGTGGTGAAAATCGGATAATTCTTGTTTGTTAATTCAGACATCAAAACTTGATGCGAAGACGAGGGGCCGGGGGCGGGTTTTCAGGAGCGTC
>NZ_LZDE01000148.1 GCF_002009015.1 Microbulbifer mangrovi
CCTGACGATGACCTACTCTCACATGGCGAAACACCACACTACCATCGGCGATACTGCGTTTCACTTCTGAGTTCGGCAAGGGATCAGGTGGTTCCACAGTTCTATGGTCGTCAGGCAAACTGGCTTGGGTTGGCTTGGTCTTATGAGCTCTGCTCTGCGCTGCCGTTTGACTGTCCGTTTGCCACTGCTTCCGCAGTTAACAGTCAACCCAAATAAGTCGGTAAAACATTCTGTAGTAATACACCGCAAGAACTGTATGTCTCTTCTCGCGCACAATCCCCTGATCGTTTGATCGATCAGTAAATCGTTAGTAACCATCTCTGTTGTATGGTCAAGCCGCACGGGCAATTAGTACTGGTTAGCTCAACGCCTCACAACGCTTCCACACCCAGCCTATCAACGTGGTAGTCTTCCACGGCCCTTTAGGACTCTCAAGGAGTCAGGGAAATCTAATCTTGAAGGAGGCTTCCCGCTTAGATGCTTTCAGCGGTTATCCCGTCCGAACATAGCTACCGGGCAATGCCACTGGCGTGACAACCCGAACACCAGAGGTTCGTTCACTCCGGTCCTCTCGTACTAGGAGCAACTCTTCTCAAATTTCCAACGCCCACGGCAGATAGGGACCGAACTGTCTCACGACGTTCTAAACCCAGCTCGCGTACCACTTTAAATGGCGAACAGCCATACCCTTGGGACCGGCTTCAGCCCCAGGATGTGATGAGCCGACATCGAGGTGCCAAACACCGCCGTCGATGTGAACTCTTGGGCGGTATCAGCCTGTTATCCCCGGAGTACCTTTTATCCGTTGAGCGATGGCCCTTCCATACAGAACCACCGGATCACTATGACCTACTTTCGTACCTGCTCGTCATGTCTGACTCGCAGTCAAGCGCACTTATACCATTATGCTCATTGCATGATTTCCGACCATGCTGAGTGCACCTTCGTACTCCTCCGTTACTCTTTGGGAGGAGACCGCCCCAGTCAAACTACCCACCATACACTGTCCTCGATCCGGATAACGGACCAGAGTTAGAACCTCAAACATACCAGGGTGGTATTTCAAGGATGGCTCCACTGCAACTAGCGTCACAGTTTCAAAGCCTCCCACCTATCCTACACAAGTAGGCTCAAAGTTCAGTGCAAAGCTGTAGTAAAGGTTCACGGGGTCTTTCCGTCTAGCCGCGGGTACACTGCATCTTAACAGCGATTTCAATTTCACTGAGTCTCTGGTGGAGACAGCGTGGCCATCGTTACGCCATTCGTGCAGGTCGGAACTTACCCGACAAGGAATTTCGCTACCTTAGGACCGTTATAGTTACGGCCGCCGTTTACCGGGGCTTCGATCAAGAGCTTCGCCGAAGCTAACCCCATCAATTAACCTTCCGGCACCGGGCAGGCGTCACACCCTATACGTCCACTTACGTGTTTGCAGAGTGCTATGTTTTTAATAAACAGTCGCAGCCACCTGGTCACTTCGACCGGCCTCAGCTTAGGGAGCAAGTCCCATCACCAAAACCGGCGTACCTTCTCCCGAAGTTACGGTACCATTTTGCCTAGTTCCTTCACCAGAGTTCTCTCAAGCGCCTTGGTATTCTCTACCTGACCACCTGTGTCGGTTTAGAGTACGGTTCGCAATTGCCTGAAGCTTAGAAGTTTTTCCTGGAAGCATGGCATCAACCACTTCACTTACCGAAGTAAGCTTCGTCATCAGCTCTCGGCCTTAGGGACCCGGATTTGCCTAAGTCCCCAGCCTACTACCTTAAACACGGACAACCAATCGCCGTGCTGGCCTAGCCTTCTCCGTCACTCCATCGCAGCAATTGCAAGTACAGGAATATTAACCTGTTTCCCATCGACTACGGCTTTCGCCCTCGCCTTAGGGGCCGACTAACCCTGTCCCGATTAGCGTTGGACAGGAACCCTTGGTCTTCCGGCGGGGAGGTTTTTCACCCCCCTTGTCGTTACTCATGTCAGCATTCGCACTTGTGATACCTCCAGCAGACCTCACAGTCCACCTTCAGCGGCTTACACAACGCTCCTCTACCATGCTCAAAAGAGCATCCGCAGCTTCGGTTATCAGTTTGAGCCCCGGTATATCTTCCGCGCGGGCCGACTCGACTAGTGAGCTATTACGCTTTCTTTAAAAGATGGCTGCTTCTAAGCCAACTTCCTAGCTGTCTGGGCCTTCCCACATCGTTTCCCACTTAACTGATATTTGGGACCTTAGCTGGCGGTCTGGGTTGTTTCCCTTTTCACGACGGACGTTAGCACCCGCCGTGTGTCTCCCGCGATTGCACTCCACGGTATTCGGAGTTTGCATGGGGTTGGTAAGTCGGGATGACCCCCTAGCCCAAACAGTGCTCTACCCCCGTGGGTGAGACGCGAGGCGCTACCTAAATAGCTTTCGAGGAGAACCAGCTATCTCCCGGCTTGATTAGCCTTTCACTCCGATCCACAGGTCATCCCCTAATTTTTCAACATTAGTGGGTTCGGTCCTCCAATTGATGTTACTCAATCTTCAACCTGCCCATGGATAGATCGCCGGGTTTCGGGTCTATTGCCTGCAACTGAACGCCCTATTAAGACTCGATTTCTCTACGGCTCCCCTATGCGGTTAACCTTGCTACAGACAATAAGTCGCTGACCCATTATACAAAAGGTACGCAGTCACCCCGAAGGGCTCCTACTGCTTGTACGTATACGGTTTCAGGTTCTATTTCACTCCCCTCTCCGGGGTTCTTTTCGCCTTTCCCTCACGGTACTGGTTCACTATCGGTCAGCTGGGAGTATTTAGCCTTGGAGGATGGTCCCCCCATGTTCAGTCAAGATAACACGTGTCCCGACCTACTCGATTTCACTAAATGTGCCTTTTCGTGTACGGGGCTATCACCCTGTATCGCGGAACTTTCCAGATCCTTCCACTAAGACATAAATAGCTTAAGGGCTAATCCCCTTTCGCTCGCCGCTACTCAGGGAATCTCGGTTGATTTCTTTTCCTCCGGGTACTTAGATGTTTCAGTTCCCCGGGTTCGCCTCCCTAACCTATGTATTCAGTTAGGGATACCTGTAAAACAGGTGGGTTTCCCCATTCGGACATCCTAGGATCAAAGCTTGTGTGCCAGCTCCCCTAGACTTTTCGCAGGCTCCTACGTCCTTCATCGCCTCCAGCTGCCAAGGCATCCACCGTATACGCTTAGTCGCTTGACCATACAACACAAACGACTACTAACGACTTTGTATTCAAACGCCGATAAACGTTTGAACACCGGATTGTGTGCTTGAGAGACACACATTTCTATTGAGTTGAGTACGTGAATACTCAACCTCGCCTTGCAGTGTATTACTACAAAATGTTTCACCTTGTTAAAGAGCATCTGATG
>NZ_LZDE01000149.1 GCF_002009015.1 Microbulbifer mangrovi
AGGGACGTATTCACAGCGGTTCCGAAGAGATGCACACGGTGCTGTGGCGCCCGCAAGCCAAAACAAAGCTCCAAAGAAGCGGCGAAGCTCAGGATCCCTTAACAAACTCCTGAATTTGAATCTGAAACCCGTTGCGCAGGGCACTGTGCTCACTGCGTCCCTTCTGTAGGCCGGCATCCGCGGCCCACTCAATCAACTGTTGCGGAGTAAAGCCCAGCCACAGGTCGCCGCAGGCATCCCGCGCCCAGTCCTGTTTGTGATCGTGCAGCTCCGTAATCAACAGCTGTCCGCCCACTTTCAGGGACTTCTGCAGATCGTGAAAAATCTGCGCGGGCTCCGGCGTGTGGTGCAAAACCATATTCACCACAATCGCGTCGCAACTTTCCGGGCGAGATGCCGCGGCGCGGGTGTCATCGCAAACGAATTCAATGTTCTGCAGGCCCTGCTCATCCGCAAACGCCTGTGCCCGTTCCAGCATCGTCTGCGACAGGTCCAGCGCCGTCACAGTACCGAAACGGCTCGCCAGCTCCTCCAGAAATTCCCCCTCGCCGGGGCCAACTTCCAGAGCGTGACGCCCGGGTTTCAACAGCTGTGCTACTTGCGGGCCGTAGACGCTATAACTGGCGATCAACTCCTGCTGCTCGCGGAAGCGATTGCCATAGTCCGCGAAAAAGCGGCGCGAAGCCTCGGCGCGCTCTACAGCAATTTGCGCAACCGTATCAGCGCGGGCCTCAGTCAGCGGCAGCTGATCCAGGCCGGCAAACAACTGCTGCAGCAGCTCACTGCTCGCGGTGCGGCGGTAGAACAGGTTGTTGCCCTCGCGGCGCTTGCTCACCAGCCCCGCCTGGGCGAGCACTTTGAGGTGGTGGGAAAGCGCGGGCTGGCGCAGGTCAAAGATGCGGCACAGCTCGAGCACGCTGTATGAGTCCTGAGCCAGCAGGCGCAGTATCTCCAGGCGCAGCGGATCTCCGGCGGCCTTTAAGGTCGCCGCCAGCTGCGGAATTTGTGTGCTGATGTCTGATTCAGGTTCAGCACTGGCACTACTGTTAGGGGTACTGGAGTTAAGCATGGCGGGGAGTCTAGCAGTGCTTCTGCGCTATATCAAAATATTTTGATTTAGATGCATTAAATTTTTTTGATGCAGGTGCGGGCAAATCCCCAAAGGGCGCCCATATTGCGATTCATTAGGAAAATGTTGCTGCTGAGGCCCAATAATTGGCCTCGCAGCCTTTGCGCCCGGCGGGGTATTACGGGAAAATACGCCCCCCGTTTTGCCGCCGGCCAGTGCCGGTGCAGAAGAGGAATCGCGGCAAACTGGCCGTCAGAGCCGGGCCCGCAGCGCATCTGATGAACCGAAGATCCCAAACCGAGAGATCCCTATGTCTTCTACTCCGTCTCGCACAGAAAAGGCTAACGCCATCCGCGCCCTGTCCATGGACGCGGTTCAGAAAGCCAAAAGCGGCCACCCGGGCGCGCCCATGGGCATGGCAGATATCGCCGAAGTGCTGTGGAACGACTATCTGAAACACAATCCGGCCAACCCCGAGTGGGCGGACCGCGACCGCTTCGTGCTGTCCAATGGCCACGGTTCCATGCTGCTCTATTCCCTGCTGCACCTGACAGGTTACGACCTGTCCATTCACGAGCTGCAGAACTTCCGTCAGCTGCACTCCAAGACCCCGGGTCACCCGGAGTACGGTTACGCGCCGGGCGTTGAAACCACCACCGGTCCACTGGGGCAGGGCATCACCAATGCCGTGGGTTTTGCACTGGCAGAGAAAGTTCTCGCCGCTCAGTTCAACCGCGAAGGCTATGAACTGGTCGATCACCACACCTACTGTTTCCTCGGTGACGGCTGCCTGATGGAAGGCATCTCCCACGAAGCCTGCTCCCTGGCCGGTACCCTGGGCCTGGGCAAGCTGATCGCCTTCTACGATGACAACGGCATTTCCATCGACGGTGAAGTGGAAGGCTGGTTCACCGACGACACCCCGAAGCGTTTCGAATCCTACGGCTGGCACGTGATTCCCGGTGTGGATGGCCACGATCCCGCCGCTATCAAAGCTGCCATCGAAGAAGCCCGCGCGGAAACCGGCAAGCCCACCATCATTTGCTGCAAGACCGTGATCGGCTTCGGCTCCCCCAACAAGCAGGGCCGCGAAGAGTGTCACGGCGCACCGCTGGGCGACGAAGAGATCGCACTGGTACGTGAGACCCTGGGCTGGAAACACGAGCCCTTCGTCATCCCCGAAGACCTGTACCACGCCTGGGACGGCCGCGCCAAAGGCGGCGAACAGGAAGACGAGTGGAACGACATCTTCGAAGACTATAAAGAAGCACACCCGGAACTGGCCGACGAGTTTGTGCGCCGCATGAAAGGCGACCTGCCCGCGGACTTCCTCGCCAAGGCCGACGACTACATCAAGCAGTGCCAGGCTGACGGCGACAAGATTGCTTCCCGTAAAGCCAGCCAGAACACCCTGAACGCGTTCGGCCCGCTGCTGCCAGAATTCCTCGGCGGTTCTGCCGACCTCGCTGGCTCCAACCTCACCATCTGGTCCGGTGCCAAAGGTGTGAGCGCCGACGATGCCTCCGGCAACTACGTTTACTACGGCGTGCGTGAGTTCGGCATGAGCGCGATCATGAACGGCATCGCCCTGCACGGCGGCTTCGTTCCCTACGGCGCCACCTTCCTGATGTTCATGGAATACGCCCGCAACGCCGTGCGAATGGCCGCCCTGATGAAACAGAAGGTCGTGTTTGTATACACCCACGACTCCATCGGCCTCGGCGAAGATGGCCCCACCCACCAGCCGGTAGAGCAGCTCACCGCCCTGCGTTCCACCCCGAACCTGCAGACCTGGCGCCCCTGTGACGCCACCGAGTCCGCCGTGAGCTGGAAAATGGCCGTATCCCGCAGCGATGGCCCCAGCGCCCTCATCTTCAGCCGCCAGGGCCTCGCCCCGCAGGCGCGCACCGACGAGCAGCTGGCCAACGTCGAGAAGGGTGGTTACATCCTGCGCGATAGCGACGGCGAACCGGAAGCGATCATCATCGCCACTGGCTCCGAAGTAGAGCTGGCCGTAGCCGCTGCCGACCAGCTCGCTGGCCGCAAGGTACGCGTCGTTTCCATGCCATGTGCCGAAGCCTTCTCCGCCCAGAGCGCCGACTACTGCGAATCTGTGCTGCCTTCCAATGTGCGCGCCCGCGTTGCCGTGGAAGCCGGTCACAAGGACTACTGGTACAAGTTCGTGGGCTTCGATGGTGCCATCATCGGCATGGAGACCTTCGGTGAATCCGCGCCTGCTGGTGACCTGATGAAGCACTTCGGCATCACTGCCGAGAAGGTTGTGGAAGCGGTTGAAGGACTGCTGAAGTAATAACGGGCCCAGGCTAACGAAGCTCTGTGGTTTGAATAGAAGGGCAGGTGCTGGGGGCGGGTTTTCAGGATCGTCGGCAACAGGGATGTTGCCG
>NZ_LZDE01000150.1 GCF_002009015.1 Microbulbifer mangrovi
TAGCGAGCGGGTGGTTGGTGGTGGCCGCCAGCGCGCAGGGTGCGGAGTGTACGTTTGTACATGAGCAGCCCGAGCACTGCCGGACGCCGCCAGGCGCCCGCGCAGTAGTTTTATGCTGATATTTAGATGTACTGATTGATCAGGTTCTCATACAGCTCCTGCTTGCCGCTGGTCATCCGCGGTTCGCCGCTTTCGGCGGCCAGGTTGCGCAGGTCTGCCAGGTTCAGTTTACCTTCGGTAAACGCCTTGCCGTTGCCCTCGCTGAAGCTGGCGTAACGCTGTGTTTTCCAGCTCTGGTACGGAGACTCGGTGAGAATTTTGTGGGCCACTTCCAAGCCGCGGGCGAAGGTGTCCATACCGCCGATATGGCCGAGGAAAATATCTTCCATGTCGATGGACTCGCGGCGCACCTTGGCGTCGAAGTTGAGGCCGCCATTTTTGAAGCCGCCGTTTTCCAGAATCACCATCATGCCGTGCACCGCGTCGTAGATGTCGGTGGGGAACTGGTCGGTATCCCAGCCGTTCTGGTAGTCACCGCGGTTGGCATCCACGGAGCCCAGCAGGCCGGCGTCGGCGCACATCTGCAGTTCGTGGGCAAAGGTGTGGCCGGCGAGGGTGGCGTGGTTGGCTTCGATATTGAGTTTGAAATCCTTGTCCAGGCCGTAGTGACGCAGGAAGCCGATCACGGTCTGGGCGTCAAAGTCGTACTGGTGCTTGGTGGGTTCCATGGGCTTGGGTTCGATCAGGAAGTCGCCCTTGAAGCCAATGGAGCGGCCGTAGTCCCGCGCCATGGTCAGGAAGCGCGCGAGGTTTTCCTGCTCGAGTTTGGTGTTGGCGTTTTGCAGGCAGATGTAGCCTTCACGGCCGCCCCAGAACACGTAGTTTTCACCACCGAGTGCCACGGTGGCGTCCAGGGCGGCTTTCACCTGACTGGCTGCGCGCGCAACCACGTTGAAGTCCGGGTTGGTGGCGGCGCCGTTCATGTAGCGCGGGTGGGAGAACATGTTGGCGGTGCCCCACAGCAGCTTCATACCGGAGGCTTTCTGGCGCTCGGCGGCCAGCTCTACCATCTTCGCCAGGTTGCTTTCGGTTTCCGCGACGGTGCTGCCTTCCGGAGACATATCCACATCGTGGAAACAGTAGTAGGGCACGCCCAGTTTGGTGGCAAATTCGAAGACTGCATCCATGCGCTGCTGTGCGGCGGCCATCGCATTGGGGGCGTCGTCCCAGGCAAATACCTGGGTATCGCGGCCAAACGGATCGGCGCCCTTGCTGCAGAAGGTGTGCCAGTAACACACCGCAAAGCGCAGGTGCTCTTCCATGGTCTTGCCGCCGATGACCTTGCTGGCATCGTAATATTTGAATGCCAGCGGGTTGTCGGATTCGCGGCCCTCAAATTTGATTTGGCCGATTTCGGGGAAGAATTCTTTGTCGCCGACAAATAGATCTCTGCTCATGTTTCTCTCCAGAATTATTCTGTGTTGTTCACAACGTATTAAAGGTCCGGGTACTGCTGGCTGAGCAGATCCAGGAAATTGCGATAGCGGGTTTGGTAGATGGCTACGGATTCGGGATGCGGTGCGCATCCGAGGGACTTGTCCAGTGCCAGGTGTTCATCGATCAGGGCCGGCAGATCCTGTTCCCTGTCGCCACAGGCCCACAGGGCCTGCATCGCCGCGCCGAATGCGGCACCCTCCTGTTGCGCGGGAATCTCTACCGGCAGGTTGAATACATCAGCCACCATCTGACGCCAGTGCGGGCTCTTGGCGCCGCCCCCGGTGAGGCGGATGGCGCTGAACTGCTGCCCGGCACGATTGAAGGCATCCAGCCCGCGGCGCAGGGTATAGGTGGCCCCTTCCATAGCCGCGCGATACAGGTTTGCGGGCGTCATGTTGCTGTCGGTCATGCCGTGCAGGCTGGCGCGGGCGTGGGGCAGGTTGGGAATGCGTTCGCCGTTGTAGAACGGCAGATTGACCAGGCCGCCGGCGCCGGCGGTGGATACTTCCAGCAACTGCTCGCACTCGGCGAGAGACTTGCCTAGTGACTTGCGCGTGATTTCCGTCGCCACGGTACAGTTCATGGTGCACAGCAGTGGCAGCCAGCCACCTGATGAGGAGCAGAACGCAGCTAGGTCACCTTCGGGGTCGATCGCCGGTTTGTCACTGTGGGCAAACACCGTGCCTGAGGTGCCGAGACTGAGGGTCAGCACGCCCGCTTTGATGGAGCCGGTACCGAATGCCGCCAGCATGTTATCGCCGCCGCCGGTGGATACCCTGACGCCCGCGGGTAGGCCGAACGCCTGTCGCGCTGCTTCGCCCAGGGGAAGCGTAGAATGCGCTTCCAGCAGGGGCGGTAAAAGTGGCAGGAGGTCGCGCTCGGGATCGATGGCGGCGAGCATGTCGCGGTCGTATTCCCGGCGCAGGATATTCAGGTAGCCGGTGCCGGAAGCATCGCCGTACTCGGTGAAGATCTTGCCGGTGAGGGTGAAGTTCAGGAAATCGTGCGGCAGCAGGATATGCGCAAGTTCTGCGTAGGCTTCCGGCTTGTTTTTCTTCAACCACAGAATCTTGGGGGCGGTGTAGCCGGGCATGATCGGATTGCCGACGGCGTCGATACAGCGATCAACACCACCAAAACGTGCGGTAATTTCCTCGCACTCAGCGATGGTACTGGTATCGCACCAGAGCTTTACCGGTGCGATCACCTCGCCCGCTTTATTCAGCGGTACAAAGCCATGTTGCTGGCCGGAAACGCCGATACCGCGCACCCGCGCCTTGATCTCTGCGGGCAGCTCTGCCATGCAGTGACGCAGAGCATCCAGCCACCATTCGGCGATTTGTTCGCGAGTGCCGTCGTCGCGGCTGATCAACTCCAGCGGTGCGGCAGTGACATACAGAATTTCTCTCTGCGTGGCGTCATAGGCCAGCAGCTTCAGGCTCTGGGTACCGGCGTCGATCCCCAGGAATACATTTCTTTCGCCGCTCATTGGGCAATCTCCGCGGCGGTTTTACTCTGCGCAGCGCGGGCTTTCAGCTGGTCTTCCAGGGCGACCTGGTCGACCACAAACTTGCGGATACCTTCGCCCAGTTTTTCGTGGGCCATCGCATCGTCGTTGTGCTGGAAACGGAACTCACCTTCGCTAATTGCCGCGGCAGTCTTGCCCGAGGCGGAGTCAGCGCTCAGGGCACGGGGCAGGTCGCCTTCGTCTGCGGCGAGTTCCGCCAGCAGGTTGGGGCTGATAGTGAGACTGTCGCAACCGGCCAGCGCCTCGATCTGCCCAGAATTGCGGAAGCTCGCGCCCATCACCGTGGTCTGGTAACCGTGTTGCTTGTAGAACTGGTAGATGCGCCGTACTGACTGCACGCCGGGATCCTGTTCCCCGGTGAAACTGGTGGCATCGGTGTTTTGCAGGTACCAGTCGAGAATCCGCCCGACAAAAGGTGAGATCAGGGTGACGCCGGCATCTGCGCAGGCGCGGGCCTGGGCGAAGCTGAACAGCAGGGTCAGGTTGC
>NZ_LZDE01000151.1 GCF_002009015.1 Microbulbifer mangrovi
GTGGTCACCGATGATGGCAACCCCATGCTGTCCTCCGAGGAAATCACCTTCGAATTTACCCTTGAGGAAGCCGATACCAACGATGGCGGCGACGATGGCGATAATGGTGACGGTGGTGATACCGGTGGAGGTGAAACACCTGTACCAGATGGTGGTAACACCGGTGGTTCTGGTGGCTCCAGCGGTGGCGGCGTTGGTTTATGGCTGCTGTGCGTGATGATGCTCGGCGGCTTGTGGCGTCGCAGAATAGCTACTTAAAAGCGACATCGTTTAACAAGAAAAGCCGATGGTAAATCCATTGGCTTTTTTTGTTTTGGTAATTATAAATTAACGTTCGTGATTTAAATTCGAGAGTGAGTATTTATTCATAATTTTCGGTACGTACGTATGTACCATTAATTTTTTTAAAAATAAAAATTAATTAGAGAAATAAAAATTTAATTAGCATTTCACAACGCCTACATGTGTGTTTCTAAATTTTTTGACACAAATACCATTTCTTGATCAGCAAACCTGATAACGTCGCCGACCACTTATAGCGTTGCCCCAAGACGGGTAATTCCAACGCAAATAAATATCCACCGGGCCGGAGGCCCTGTCGCTAATCACATGGAGAGTGCTATGTCGCGCACGTTATTCCTGTTCTTATTCCTTTTTACAGTCGTCCCTTATTCCTGGGCGGTCGACGGTCGATCCGATTACGACCTCGATGACAACGGCCTGATCGAGATTAACGACTGGGCCGACTTGCATGAAGTGCGTAATAACCTCGATGGTTCAGCACTCTATGGTAGTAGTACCGGTTGTCCCGTGGATGGCTGTATTGGTTTTGAACTGACCACGGATCTGGATTTCGATACCAACGCTGATGGTGCACTGGATAGCAGTGATACCTACTGGAACGGCGGTGAAGGCTGGCAACCGATAGGTAGCAGCTCCAGCGATGCATTTAGCGGGGTATTTCACGGCAACGGTCACCTTATTCGCAACCTGATGACCGCACGACCGGATGTGGACAACCAGGGCTTGTTTGGCGCTATGGTAGACGCCACGGTGCAAGAACTTGGCTTATCCGGACCGCTGATGCATATCCAGGGCAAGTCTTTGGTGGGTGGACTGGTAGGTTATGCACAGGGAGGTCAGATTACTGCAACCTTTGTCAGCGGTTATATTGATGGCAAGGGGACTAGTATTGGTGGTTTGGTTGGATCTGCACTTGGCACAAACATAGTTGCCAGTTATGTAACGGGGCTCGTGAATGGGGAGGGAGACAGGCAAATCGCCGGTTTGGTGGGATACCGCCTGGCGGGCGATGTTATCGCCAGCCTGTCCACCGCGTACATGCAGAGCAGCGTGATTGGCGGCTTGGTCGGCTACAGTTATTCGGGCGATTCTGCCGATACCTATGTGAGTTACTGGGCGACGGATGCATCGGGTCAAAAAATCAGTTACGGCGGCACCCGAGCCACGCTTGCCGAACTTCAGTGCCCTACCAGTGCCGATAACACCAGCTGTGCAGAACCCACCCTCTACGAAACCTGGGCCGAATACACCGATGCCCAGGGGAATCCCTACTGGGACTATGGGACCAATAGCGAACTTCCGGGATTGCGCCTGCAGGGCCGCCTGTATCGCGACGGCGATGGGGATGGTGCAGAAGCGGACTATGACGATTTTCCCACGCAATTTGCCGCAAGCGTTGACAGTGATGGCGACGGGGCACCGGACTTTTGGAAAATCGGCTGCGAGGAAGAATGCCGAATCGCAAGCGGCCTGGTGTTGGACCAGTTTCCCGACAGTTTCGCCGCCATGCTCGATGCTGACGGGGATGGTCTGCCCGACCGCTGGAATGACGAATGTGACAGCGCCTGCCAATCCGCTTCCGGCCTGACCCTGGATGACGACAACGATGGTGACGGTGTCACCAACGATAACGACGCCTTCCCCGCGAATCCCGCCGCAGCCGCAGATGCCGACAATGATGGTATGCCAGACGCCTGGCTTGCTGCCTGCGACAGCGACTGTCAGTCGACTTCCGGCCTAAGCCTGGACCCCTCTCCGAACGATACCGACAACGACGGTGTGGTGAATGACCAGGATGCGTTTGTCGACAACAGTGCCGCGGCGGTGGATGCCGATGCAGATGGTTTGCCGGATGCCTGGCTCGAGAGCTGCGACAGTGCCTGCCAATCCGCGTCAGGCCTGACATTGGATGCCTCTTTGAATGACACCGACAACGATGGTGTGGTGAACGAGGAAGATGACTTCATTAACAACAGTGCCGCCTCCGTGGATGCCGATGGCGATGGCTACCCGGACGCCTGGCTCGACAGCTGTGACAGCGCCTGCCAGTCCAGCTCTGGCCTGATTCTGGATAGCGCACTGAACGACACCGACAACGATGGTGTAGTGAATGACAATGATGCGTTTGTAAACAACGCTGCCGCCGCAGTGGATACCGATGGTGATGGCCAACCGGACGCCTGGCTTGATAGTTGTGACAGTGCCTGTCAGTCTTCCTCCGGCCTGACGCTGGATGAAGACAATGATAACGATGGCGTCGTCAACAGCGAGGATCCCTACCCGCTGGATAACCAACGCTCCGTCGATGCCGACGCGCCGCAACTGCTGCAAGTACCACCAGCGATCAGCATGGCGGCCACCGGCGACTCCACCCTGGTAACACTGAATGTCATGGAAGCGCAGGCGACTGACAACTTCGATGACGAACTCGAGTTCCAGGTAGAGCTGAATGGCGAGCTGCTGGTGCGCAATGAGGATCAGCAGGTTTCGCTGCCGAGCGGCGCTTTGTCCCTGCAGTGGTTTGCCGTAGACGATGCGGGTAACCGCTCCGAGTCCTTGGCGCAGATGGTAAAAATCTATCCGCAGGTGCGCTTTGCCGAAGCCGATTCAATCACCGGTGAGCAGCGTGTCGCTCCTGTTGCACTGAGCCTTTCGGGCAGATCCCCGGAGTATCCGGTCTCTATATTGGTTCGTTGGGTAGAGGCTGAGAGTATCGCCACGTCGGCAGACGTAGTGACCGAAGGCGACAGTGGTGTAAACCTGAGCGAACTGATCTTTACCATCGAATCTGCCGAAGCGCAGGACGATGCCGCGCTACTGATTCCTGTAGCCGCGGATGAAGAAGTCGAGCCGGACGAGTATCTGATGCTTGAACTGGCGGCCGCACTGGCAGGCAGCGACACCACGTTCGAAATGCCAATCAACGCAGATTACCAGCGCCACCGTCTGACAATTACCGACACCAATGTCGCGCCCACGGTAACCGTCACGGCGGCACAGAACGGTGAGCAGGATACGGTATTTATCGCAGATGCTGGCGATGTGACCCTGAACGCCGAAGTCACCGATGTGAATGGTGGCGACAGCCACAGCTACCAGTGGTATACCAGTGAACTGCCGGTGACGCCCGGTGATGAGGCTTCCTTCACCTTTGATCCGCAATTTATGGATCTTGGCGAATACAGAATCAGTATTGTGGTCACCGATGAT
>NZ_LZDE01000152.1 GCF_002009015.1 Microbulbifer mangrovi
ACCAGCAGCTACGACTGCCGCCCGTATCGCTGGGGTAATGACGAGAGCTGCAGCATCAACAACCCGCAGGCTGGTACCTGGTATATCAGTATCCGCGGATACAACAGCTACTCGGGTGTCACCCTGCAGGCTGAAGCCGCGCCCTAACAAAGCAACTCTCTCTCAAATCGCAAGACCCCAACCTTGCTTGGCCGGCATTTGCCGGCCTTTTTTGTGCGCGGCGTTTCTGCGCGCGTCTGTCCGGTTACTTGCCCGCTTCCAGCACGATCCGATAGCGCGCTTCGCCGCTCTCGAGTCGCGCAAACGCTTCATTCACCTTGCTCATGGGGAAGTGCTCCACCTTGGGCGCAATATTGTGACGCGCAGCGAATTCGAGCATATCGGCAATAGTGGCGGGACTGCCCACGGGCGAGCCGGAAACCTCGCGCTGTGCCATCAACAGGTTGAACACATTGAGATCCAGCGGCTCTGTGGTGGCACCGACAAAGTGCAGGCGACCGCGAGGTTTGAGGGTCGCCAGGTAGGTATTCCAGTCCAGCTTGACGTTAACCGTGGAGATAATCAGGTCGAACTGGCCGGCTGCGGCCTTGAGTACTTCCGGGTCGCGGCTGTTCAGGGTGTGATGGGCACCGAGTTCCAGGGCTTCAGCGCGTTTGCTTTCGCTGGAGGTAAAGGCGGTGACGTCGCAGCCCCAGGCATTCAGGAACTGCAGCGCCAGGTGTCCCAGTCCTCCGATGCCAATCACCGCCACGCGACTGTTGGGCTTGATATCAAACTGCACCAGCGGGTTGTACACAGTGATACCAGCACAGAACAGGGGACCGACCACGGCGGGATCCAGGCCATCGGGCACTGCTACAACACTCGCCGCACTTGCCCGCACCTTGTCGGCAAATCCACCGTGATGACCAATGATAGTGGGCTGCGCCTGGGCACAGAGATTCTGGTGACCGGTATCGCATTCGCCGCAGTGCCCGCAGTAGCCCGAGTGCCAGCCCAGCCCCACGCGCTGACCCTGCTTCAGGTGGCTTACCCCATCGCCCAGGGCGACAATACGCCCGACCACCTCGTGCCCGGGGACAACCGGAAACGCGGTCATACCCCACTCATCGTTCACCACACTCACATCACTGTGGCAGAGGCCGCAGTACTCCACCGCAATTTCCACCTGTCCGTGTTCGAGGGCACCCGGGTCATAGCTGAACGGCTTGAGTTCCGCGCCGGCGGACTCGGCGGCATAGGCGTTGATCATATTGGCTCCCGTTTTATTCGGTTATTGACGAAAAATGCTCACGGATTTCGGAATCCGGTCTCTGGGGACATTGTTCACTTTCCCGGCTGTGGCAACATTACCCTCGAGGTTAGAACAAAAATAGTTGGACAACTTCCGAGGTGCCCGTGGGTCTTGTCACTGCTGCCATCCCCTTCTTTCTGCTCGCTGTGTTGCTGGAGCTCGCGCTGGATCGCTGGCGCGGCTGGGGTCTCTACCGTCTGAACGATGCCATTGGCAGTCTCGCCGCGGGCGTGATGAGCCGGATACTCGGATTGATCCGGGTGGGCATCCTGCTGCTCGTCTACGTGCCGCTGTACCAGTGGCTGGAGCCTGCTTACCAGACGCTCGGTATCCAGTGGTCCCTCGACAATCCCTGGCACCTGCTGCTGGCGGTAGTCGCCTACGATTTCTGTTACTACTGGAATCACCGCTTCAGTCACGAGATCAATATCTTCTGGGCCGAGCATCTGGTGCACCACCAGAGCGAGGATTACAACCTGACCACGGCCCTGCGCCAGACTACCGATGTGGTCCCCCTGGGCTGGATTTTCTACCTGCCACTTCTACTGATCGGCATGCCCTGGGAAGTTCTGGTTACCGCCGGGGCTATCGACCTGATCTACCAATTCTGGGTTCACACCCAGAAATTCCCCAAGGTGCGCTGGATGGAGTGGTTCCTGGTCACTCCCTCCAACCATCGGGTGCACCACGCCCAGAACAAGGTCTATGTGGACCGCAATTACGGCGGTGTGCTGATCATCTGGGATCGGCTGTTCGGCACTTATCAGGAGGAACTGGAAACGGATCCCTGTATCTATGGGGTGCGCAAACCACTAAATAGCTTCGATCCCCTGGCGGCCAACCTGCAACACTACAAGCGCATGTGGCTGGATGCGGTATACACCAAGAGCTGGAAAGAAAAGCTCACCCTGTGGTTCCGCGCCACCGGCTACCGTCCGGCAGATGCGGAAGCAGCAATGCCAGTTCCCAGTGGCGACCTGGACAACTTCCAGCGATTTAACCCGCAGATTGCACCGGGTCTCCGCTGGTACGCACTGATACAGCATCTGGTTTACTCCGGTGCCGCACTGACGCTAATGGCCAGTGCCCAGCAGCTGGACTACGCCACAACGGCATTGATGGTACTGATGCTGGTTATCGGCCTGGTGGTCAACGGCCGCATCCTCGACGGCGAACCGCGCAGCAGGCACTGGGAACTGGGACGGCTGATGCTAATGGTGGCGAGCCTGCCGCTGCTGCCCGCGACAATATGGCTGCCGGTAACCGGATACTGTCTCGCCAGTGGCGCCGTGTGGTGGTGGTTGGTTTTTAACAATAAAGACGATACAGTCACTGCCGTTCGCAATTAGCAACAGGAATCCGCAGTAGCCGCCAGCCTTCCCCAAAGGCGAAGCGGTTGAGATTCCGCAGGCACCCCCGACCGGCTTCGGAAGACCAGCCGCCCCGCGGCAAATATTCCGAAAAAGCCCAACACTTTGCCCCCAGCACCGGTCGGGGCCCCGCCTGTTTACGGTTCGCGCGTCGCTACCAGCTTTCGTTATAATCCCCGCCCATCACCACAATCACCATCACTGCAGCAAGGTTCGCCGTGTCCACAGGTACTTTATATACGGTCTCCGCGCCCTCCGGCGCTGGCAAAACCAGTCTCGTCAAAGCGCTGATCGAGGCGGATAGCGGGGTTACCGTGTCCGTATCCCACACTACCCGGCCCATGCGTCCCGGTGAGGTTGAAGGCATCAACTATCATTTTGTGGATCGCGATGAGTTCGTGGAGATGCTGGGGCAGAGCGCGTTCCTGGAGCACGCGCAGGTGTTCGACAACTTTTACGGCACCTCCAAAGCGTGGGTTGAGGAAACCCTCGCCAGCGGACGGGATGTGATCCTGGAGATCGACTGGCAGGGCGCCGAACAGGTGCGCAAGCTGATGCCGGAGACTGTGGGGATCTTTATCCTGCCACCATCCCAGCAGGCGCTGCTCGAGCGCCTGACCGGGCGCGGCCAGGACGATCAGGCGGTGATCGACAAGCGCATGGCGCAGGCGATCGATGAGATGTCTCACTATGTGGAGACCGACTACCTGATCATCAACGACGATTTCGCCACCGCGCTCGCCGAACTGCGTGCCATCATGGTGGCCGAGCGCCAGCGGTTGGGCCGCCAGCAGGAAAACCACGGGGCACTGTTGCAGTCACTGTTGCGAAATCAGTAGGTTGAAAGGAATTCCCTGGCGGTGACGCTATCGGGGGCAGCGGTGTGAGACACGCCGTGAACCCATCCATG
>NZ_LZDE01000153.1 GCF_002009015.1 Microbulbifer mangrovi
GTTCACGGCGTGTCTCGCAAACCCGTAGCGGGTAGCGCGACCGCCAGTGAACCTGATGGAGGGGACCACAGACTTAAATCAGATCTCCAAAATACTCACCCATTTTCACCGGAGTCTCCGCCGCGAGTTCTTCTGCCCATTTCACTTTGTCAGCGCCGAACAGTAGTACCACGGTTGAACCGAGTTTGAAGCGTCCCATTTCCTCGCCTTTTTTCAGCGCAATGGGTTTCTGCTCGTCGTAGCGGGTGGTGCGAATCTGACGTTTGATTGGTGCAACCTGGCCTGCCCATACGGTTTCGATGGCGGCGACGATCATGGCTCCGACCAGGATCATGGCCATGGGGCCCGCGGCGGTGTCGAAGATACACACGAGGCGTTCGTTGCGGGCGAACAGGCGCGGTACGTTCTCCGCGGTGGTGGTGTTAACGGAAAAGAGTTCACCGGGCACATAGATCATACGCTGCAGTACGCCGTCGAGGGGCATGTGTACGCGGTGGTAGTCTTTTGGCGACAGGTAGACCGTGGCGAAGTTACCGCCGGTGAACTGTGCGGCGACTTCGGGATCGCCACCGACCAGTTCGAGCAGGCTGTAGTCCTGGCCCTTGGCCTGTAAGATACGGCCGTTGTGGATTTCACCCAGCTGGCTGATGGCGCCGTCAGCACAGCCGGCGACGGTGCCTTCACCTTCGACGATGGGGCGTGCGTCTTCTTTGAGGGCGCGGGTGAAGAAGTCGTTGAAGCAGGTGTATGCAGTGTAGTCCTCTTCGAGGGCTTCACTCATGTCGACTTTGTATTTTTCTACAAACCATTTGGTGAAGGGGTTTTTGATTCCGCCAATACGGGTTTCTGCCAACCAGCCGGCAGCGCGGGAGAGCAGGTGCTGGGGAGTGATGTATTGCAGGAAGATAAACAGTTTCGGGTGCATGTAAGTATTGTGGTCCCGTTAATTGAGGTTTGGTGCCAGTTTGTCGCGGCGCTCTGGCGGATTTTCGTGACGGCCTGGCACCGGGGATTCGCGTCAAAGTGCTTTACTTTGTTAGCGTGCTGAATTTCTCAGAATCAATTTTCAACCGGTGTGTCCGGCAAGTTTCCCCACTCACTCCAAGAGCCAGGATAGGCCTTGATCGGAAATCCGAGAGACTTGCCAACCAGCCAGGTAAATGCCGAGCGGTGGTGGCTCTGGCAGTGGGTAGCGATTTCTTTGCTGCCATCGATACCCAGTGCGGCAAGGAACTCCCTGGCATCGGTGCGAATACGCAGGTCCCGCTGTGGGTCCATCAGTTGTGTCCACTCACAATTGATCGCGCCGGGAATATGGCCGCCTTTCATTGCCAGCACGCGTTCGCCGCTGTACTCCGAGGGGGAGCGGGCGTCCCAGATCTGCAGGTTGCCCTGATTCAGTCGCTGCTGGATCTGATCGGCGTCGAGTATCGGCGCGTCGTCGGCGATCTGGATTTCTATATCGCTGGGGGTGACGGTGACATTTTCTGTGGAGAGCGGCAGGCCGGCATTTTTCCACGCGTGCATGCCGCCGTTCAGATAGCTGTATTTTTTGTGGCCGATGACTTCCAGGGTCCACAGCAGGCGTCCTGCCCAGCCGCCACCTTCGTCGTCGCAGGCGACGATATGGGTGTCGGGGGTGAGACCGATTGCGCGGAAGACTTCGGTAAGACGTTCCTCTGAGGGCAGTTTACCGGCGGCGGGTGGGGTGCCAGCCATGAGGGCCTGGAAGGGTAGGCCGATCGCGCCGGGGATATGGCCGGCGAGATAGTTCTGCGGGCTGCTCAGGTCGACGACCCGTATTTCCTCGTGTTCGAGCAGCGGCGCCAGTTGTTCCGGTTCCAGGATCAGGGGTACATCACTCACGTGAGATTCCTTGTCGAAGTGTTCTATTCGTTTTCCAGGCTGTTGCGCAGATGCAGGAAGCTGTCCATGCGTCGCTGGCTGATGTCGCCGCGCTCCAGTGCTTCCTGAATTGCGCAGCCGGGTTCGCTCTGGTGGCGGCAGTCGCGGAAACGGCAATAGCCGATGAACGGGCGAAATTCCACGTAGCCTTCAAGCAGCTCCTGCTCGCTCATATGCCAGATGCCAAACTCGCGGATGCCGGGGGAGTCTATCAGATCGCCGCCGCTGGGCAGATGAAACAGTTCCGCGGCAGTGGTGGTGTGTGTGCCCTTGCCGGTGGCTTCTGAAAGAGCACCGGTGCGGGCGTCTGTGCCCGGTAACAGGCCATTGATCAGGGAGGATTTGCCCACACCGGACTGGCCGACAAATACACTGGTGCCCTGGGCGAGGGTCTCCAGGAGATTGCCGAGACCTTCACCGGTTTTGGTGGACAGCTGCAGTACCTGGTATCCGAGGTCGGGGTAGGGGCGCAGCAGGTCTTCGAGCTGTTCGCGGTTGCTGTCGTCAATCAGGTCGATTTTGTTCAGCAGTAACAGGGGCTGGATGCCGGTGGTCTCCGCTGCCACCAGATAGCGGTCGATGGCGTTGGCGAAGGGCTCGGGGTATGGGGCAATGACAATGAGGATCCGGTCGATATTTGCCGCCACGGTCTTCATGTCGCCGTAGCGATCCGGTCGCTGTAGTTCCGAGTGACGCGGCAGTCGTGCACCGACCACACCCAGGCCGCCAGTGGATTCGCCGGTTGCGGGGCGCCAGGCGACCTTGTCACCGGTGACCAGGGTGTCGATATTGGCGCGGATATGGCAGCGTTGTCGCAACTCTGCGGGAGCGGCGCCCTCGGCCTCGCTTTCCACCAGTACCTGGCTGCCGTAATTGGCGATCACCAGGCCGGTCTGTTCCGGGCCGAGGTCGCCTTCTTCCTCCGCATGCTCAAAACTCTCGTCCCGCTTGCGCGCACGGGCCTCCCGTTCCTGCTGGATCTTGGCGATGCGCCACTGCTGGCGGCGGTTGAGTTTGCGTTTGCTCATGGGAGTTCGCACTGTGGAAAGCGGCGGATTATAACTTGCATCGGTGGGGGATTGCGGTAACTTCCCCGCTATCCTCATGTTTATCCATTGCCTGTATAACTGTCATCGCCGCCAGCGGCTGTTAAGGAGTCTACTGTGGATCAGAATAATCTGATCTGGATCGATCTGGAAATGACCGGCCTGAATCCGGAAAAGGAGCGCATCATCGAGATTGCGACGGTGGTGACGGATTCGCGCCTGAATGTGCTGGCGGAGGGGCCGGTGATGGCAATCCACCAGAGTGATGCGTTGCTGAATGCGATGGACGACTGGAATACCGAGCAGCACGGCGGTTCCGGGCTGGTGACACGGGTGAAGGAGTCGCGGATCAGTGAGCACAAGGCAGAGCGCGAGACGATCGAATTCCTGCAGCAGTGGGTGCCTGAGGGCGCCTCGCCCATGTGTGGTAACTCCATCGGCCAGGATCGCCGGTTCCTGGTGAAGTACATGCCGTTACTGGAGCGCTACTTCCACTACCGCAATCTGGATGTGAGCTCGGTGAAAGAGCTCGCCCGCCGCTGGCGCCCGGATGTGCTGGAGGGGGTTAAGAAGACTTCATCGCATCTGGCGATGGATGATATCCACGATTCGATTAATGAGCTTAAGCACTATCGTGAGCACTTTTTTCGTATGAGCTGAGCTTCGGTGGTTTTGGTGGCTTGTAAGCAGGTTCGGTGGTGGCGGAGCGCCGGGTATCTGTTTTCAAAACCGCTGTGAATAC
>NZ_LZDE01000154.1 GCF_002009015.1 Microbulbifer mangrovi
GACGCAGCGTACAGGGATGTATTAACAGCGGTTTTGAAAACGGATCCCCGGTGCTCTGCCGCCACAAAGCGCGGCTACGAAGTTATTATCGAGTTACTTAGGAGCTACTGAGGTGTTACCGAAAACTCATCGATATAAAAGGTTTCTATGGCTGCAGGGATGCCTTCAAAGTAGGCCCGCAACTCATTCACCGAGCAGTCTCCGGGCACCTCGATGGTGCCAGTCAACTCCGTCCAGCTATTCGCCGCCATCGCCTCCGCAGACGCAATACCCACATACGCATCATCCGCACCCTCACAGGCCAGCTTGTGGGTAAACGTCACCGGTGCCGCATCCGGCCCGGAATGCTGTATCCACACCGACACATCGTAAATCGTGCCCGGTAACACCGCCGCCGTCAGATCGTAAGAGGGCATCGAGTTTTCCACCCGCTCTGAAACCTTCAGGCTCTGAGAGCCCGCCTGTGCCTGCTCATCACTCAGTGCCAGCACCGTGCCACCGCTCCACCAGGCACTCCAGTTGCCCGCAACCGCAGAACCCTCAAAACCGCCGTCGTTGATCAGATTGCCATCGCCGGTTTCTTCACCGGAAACCGGCGCAGTCACCTGCACATTATCGATATACACATCTGTACCCGACGTTGTGTTTTCCAGATATACCAGCACTTCAGTAGGCTCGCAGGCCGCCGGGATTTCCAGGGTTGCCGTCAGTTCCGTCCAGGTATCTGCCGGGATGTCCGCATTGTCCGTCAGCCAGCTGTAACTGTCCGACAGACCTGCACAAGCGAGCTTGCGCGTTACCGTCACACGGTCCGCCGCGCTCAGGTTTACCCACAGACTGACCGGGTAACTGCCACCGGCTTCGACGCCACCGGTCAGGTCGTAAAGCGCGTAAGCGCCACCGCCAAACCCGGAAGCGAGCAGGCTGCGATTACCGGTCTGCGATTTGTCAGCGGAGGTACTCAGTGCGCCGCCGGCCCAGCCGGCGCTCCAGCCATCTGCACCCTGCTCGAAGTCGCCGTTGCTTACCAGGTTGGCAACAGGCTCTGCGCCCGCCACACCGAAACGCAGCCAGTCGATATTGCCCACACCGCTCACATCGTTGAAACGGATATACACATCGTGGCTGCCGGCAATGGGGGCCCAATCTGCGGCCACGGTAAGGTAATCATCCCAGCCATTGGTAGGCGGTAACTCAACGCGCAGCGCGTTGGCGCTATCCAGGCTGTCCAGGCGCACGGAAAGGCTGCCGGTGTTACCTGCACCTTTTGCGTAATTCACGCTAAAGCTGTCCCAGGAGTCTTTAAATTCCACGCTTTCAAACAGAATCCAGTCGCCCACATCGGTGTGTGCCACGGCGTTGCCAGTGGCTAGCACCCCGCGGCCCTCGTCATACAATTCCGCTTCGAGGGTGAGCAGGTTTTCCGTACCGGACCAGCCGGCGGGCACATATTCCGGCACCAGCAAATCGCAGTTTTCCTCTTCGCCCAGGTAGCAGTTCAACCATTGCAGGCCTGCACGCTCGCTACCGTCACTGGCCAGCAGCCAGGCCTCGCTGCGCCACATATGGCCCTCGCGGTAACCCCAGTGGGTGACGCCGGCGACGGCGGGGTGCTCCCAGAAAACCCGGAACAGTTCACGCAATTTGTTGGCGTGGCGCGCATCGTCGGCGAAGTTGATGTCCAGCTCGGAGATATAGATCGGCAGTCCGGCGCTGGCCAGGGTATCCAGGTTGGCTTCCACATCGGCGCCGAGGGATTGCTCAAGGAAGTGCGCCTGCACGCCGACCCCGTCGAGTAGCTCGCGGCCGTGCAGCAGTTCCACCAGTGCCAGATAGTCTTCGCTGGCATCTTCCAGATTGAGGATGTTGTAGTCGTTGAGGATCAGCTTGGAATCCGGGAAGTGCGCACGGGCGAGTTCGAAAGCGGTAATCAGCCAGTCCCAACCGGTTTCGCCATCGCCCCCGAGGGCTTCTTTATAGGCGGGCGGGGCATGCAGCGGTTCATTCACCACATCGATCATATCCGGGTTCGGGTAGCGCTCGGCAACGGCCGCGATCCACTCTTCGATTTCAGCGCGCTGCTCCTCGCTGCTCAGGCCATCCAGCCAGCCGGGCTGCTGTTGGCCCCAGAACAGCGTGTGGAATTTGAAGCCCAGGTCGTTGTCACCGGCAAACGTGTGTGCGGTATCCAGCGCGGTCCATTCCATGATGTCCCGCTCGGCTTCCACACTGCCCCACTTGCCCGCATTGCCGGGGGTGATCTGGCTGAAATAGGTGGTGAGCTGGTTGTAATCACCGGCGTCTTCGATAGCGGTGCCGAAGAACTTGTTCAGCGCGGGCAACACGGTGACGGTCACTCTATCTGCTGGACTGGTTGCGCCGCCGTCGTCATTGACGCGCAGTTCAAAGGTCAGGGTAATCGTCTCGTCGGTGGCCGGAGCGGTAAAACTGGCGGTGCCACTGACATCGGTGTCCAGGGTGACGGAGGGGCCGGAAGCCTGGCTCCAGTTGTAGCCGGCGATACTGCCATCCACATCACTGCCTGCGCCGGTCAGAGTGACGACGCTCCCGGAGGAGGCCGTCAGGTTGGCACCGGCTTCGGCAACCGGCGGCGTATTGTTATCTGTGGTTGGCGACGCGTTTGGCCCTTTGACCTTTCTTTCGGTACAGCCGGCGGAGGCAATCGCCAGTGTCAGTACTGCGGTTGTGAACAGCGTGTTTTTCATGGTCGATACCCTTCCCGTTGGCCCGGTATTCCGGGCTTTTTTTTTGTTGATACGGTAACGGCAACTGACGCGTTGAGAGATGGGGCTGGCCCGGGCGGCGGAATTCGTCGGACGCACACGGGTAAGTGTGCCCGGTGCATGGGCATTGCTTGTCATCGCTACATTCGCGCAAGTGCTTGTTATTTTTCACTGCGCCGGATTCTCTGGCGCCGATATCAGGTGCACTGCTGCAGGTGGCCTCAGGGGATCACCTTTCGGTAACGCTACCATTCGATGTAAACGTTTACAACGAATGGCGTAAAAAACCTTTAGTTGCCAGGGAATTCCCGCAGTTTCCGTGTTTGAAAGTCCTTGACAGGGAGGTGTGCGCTGAATAATTCTAGAAATTGTTAGCGGTACCAAAACAATAATCGAGCGGTTAAAACGTAAAAATAACAAGCCGCCGCAAACGTTCTCAGGCCATGGGTGAGCCCGCGGCTGACGGGCCTGGGTACGACGGCGACAAGCGAGATGGGGGCACATCCGTGTTCAATAATAAACGGCGCAAAAACCAGCAGCGCAATAGAAACCAGTTCAACCGAAACCGGCTTTCCGAAGTGATCATCGCGCTGGCGGCGACCACCTTCAGTGCGCAGCAGGCGCTCGCCCAGGAAGAAACCGAGGACACCGACAGCGATACCGCGCAGGCGATCGAGGAGGTCGTTGTCAGCGGTGTGCGTTACAACCTGCAGAATGCCCAGGATATCAAGCGCGACGCAGATACCTTCGTCGACTCCATCTCCTCCGAAGATATGGGCTCACTGCCGGACCGCAGTGTACTGGAAGCCATGCAGCGCATGCCCGGGGTCTCTATCGAACGCTTTGCCGGCGCCGACGACCCGGACCACTTTGGTGTGGAAGGCTCCGGGGCAATTATCCGCGGTATGACCGCAACCCGTTCCGAATTCAACGGCCGCGATTCCTTCACCGCCAACTCCGGACGCGGACTCTCGTTCCAGGATGTTCCGCCGGAATT
>NZ_LZDE01000155.1 GCF_002009015.1 Microbulbifer mangrovi
TGCGGGGTGGAGCAGCCTGGTAGCTCGTCGGGCTCATAACCCGAAGGTCGTAGGTTCAAATCCTGCCCCCGCTACCAAATTTTGCGAAAACGTTTCAGAGCGTTTTTGCGCAGTAAAAGCCCCTGTTAGGGGCTTTTTCGTATCTGCGGCAAACAGGCTCGGCCTGGTTTGCCATCCGAATGGGCCGGGAGTCGGCGCCGCGGTTTCTCATTCGGACCGTGGGGTCAGCTTCGCTGCCCATTTTTCGTTTTTGCAACGTGCAGAGGCCGTTGCACATCTGCCCCGGCGGTTCGCCGGGCCAAAGTGGTGATATGGCAAGCAAGCGCGAACTTTTGGAAGAGCTCCTGGCTCCGGTGGTCGAATCACTGGATTGCGAGCTGTGGGGGATCGATTACCAGACCCACGGTCGCAACGCCCTGCTGCGGATCTACATCGATGCCGAGCGCGGCATCTCCGTGGAAGACTGTGAAAAGGTCAGCCGCCAGGTCAGTGCGGTCATGGACGTGGAAGATCCGATCAGCAGCAAGTACACCCTGGAGGTGTCTTCCCCGGGTATGGATCGGCCGCTGTACAAGCTTGAGCAGTACCAGCGCTTTATCGGCGCCCAGGTGGAATTGCGCTTGCGCATGCCGCTGGACGGGCAGCGCAAATGGCGCGGCCTGCTGGCCGGCGTCGAGGGCGATGAAATCGTCCTGCGTATCGATAGCGAAAACGAGTATCTGCTGCCGATCGACAGTATCGAGAGAGCGAATATCGTTCCGCAGTTCGAGAGTGGAAAGAAGTAAGGGCAATGCAGAAGTACCCGGTAGTGCTGTAAAGCAGCATCTTCCGAAGCATTGAATAGTCAGCACGTAGCGTTTTTGAAGAGGCAGCTGCATGAACAAAGAGATCTTGCTGGTAGCCGAGGCGGTTTCCAACGAGAAAGGCGTTGACCGGGATATTATTTTCCAGGCAATCGAGGCGGCCCTCGCAACGGCCACCAAGAAGCGCTACGACGAAGATTCCACCATCGAGGTGATCATCGACCGCCGCAGCGGTGACTACGAAACTTTCCGCAGCTGGGAAGTGGTAGACGATGACACGCTCGCGGAGCTGGGTACCCAGTTCACGCTGGAAGAAGCCCACGAGAAAGACACCGAGCTGAAGGCTGGTGATGTCTACCGTGAGCAGGTGGAAAACGTCGAGTTCGGTCGTATCGCTGCGCAGACTGCCAAACAGGTGATCGTGCAGAAAGTACGTGAAGCCGAGCGCGCCAAAATCGTTGACGAATATCGCGATCGCGTCGGAGAACTGGTCAGCGGTACCGTGAAAAAAGTAACCCGCGACTTTATCGCTGTGGACCTGGGTAACAACGCCGAAGCGCGTCTGCCCCGCGACCAGCTGGTAGGTCGTGAGATCTTCCGTCTCGGCGACCGTGTGCGCGCAATCCTGCTGGAAATCGAGCCGGAAGCCCGCGGGCCGCAATTGAAACTGAGCCGCTCCTGCCCGGAGATGCTGATCGAGCTGTTCCGCATTGAAGTGCCGGAAATCTCCGAGCAGGTTATCGAGATCAAGGGTGCTGCCCGCGATCCCGGCCTGCGCGCCAAGATTGCCGTGAACACCAACGACGGCCGTATCGATCCGGTAGGTGCCTGTGTTGGCATGCGCGGTGCACGAGTTCAGGCGGTTTCCAACGAACTGTCTGGTGAGCGCGTCGACATTGTACTGTGGGACGACAACCCCGCTCAGTTCGTCATCAATGCCATGGCGCCTGCGGAAATCGAGTCCATCGTGGTGGACGAAGATGCCGGCTCCATGGACGTGGCGGTTGCGGAAGAAAACCTGGCAATGGCGATTGGCCGCAGTGGCCAGAACGTACGTCTGGCATCCGAGCTGACCCAGTGGCAGATCAACGTGATGAGCGTGGAAGACTGGCAGGCCAAGCAGGAAGCCGAGTCCGGCAGCATCATGGAAACCTTCATGGAGCGTCTGGATATCGACGAAGACGTTGCTGGCGTCCTGGTAGACGAAGGCTTCACCTCTCTCGAGGAAGTCGCCTATGTGCCGCTGGAAGAAATGCTGGGTATTGAAGGTTTCGACGAAGAAATCGCCGAAGAGCTGCGTGCACGCGCCAAAGACGCTCTGCTGACCCAGGCCCTGGCCTCGGAAGAAGAGCTGGATGCGTCCGAGCCGCAGGAAGATCTGCTGAATATGGAAGGCATGGATCGTCAGCTGGCATTCCAGCTGGCCAGCCGTGGTGTAGCTTCCATGGAAGATCTGGCGGAGCAGGCCGTGGACGACCTGCTGGATATCGAAGGTATGGACCAGGAACGCGCTGCCGCGCTGATCATGAAAGCTCGCGAACCCTGGTTCGCCGACGACAGTGATCAAGAGGCTTGAAGCCCGAGTGCCGGGCACACGCCCGGCCCCGCGCACTGCTTTGATGTGCGCGCCCCGAATTGCCTGCCAAGCAGGCCAAGGGTGGAGCAGTAAAATGCATTGATGCTGCTCTGCCACAAGTGACTTTTTAGGAGAGAGAATGGCCGAAGTAACAGTTAGCGAACTCGCCAAATCGGTTGGTGCCACCGAAGAGCGTCTGCTCAAGCAGATGCAGGAAGCGGGTTTGCCCCACACTTCAGCAGATGCGCCCGTATCCGCAGAAGAGAAGCAGGTCCTGCTCAACTTCCTGAAAAGTAGTCACGGGGAGCAAGCAGCTGCACCCAAAAAGATTACCCTCAAGCGCAAAACCACCACGACGCTGAAGACCGGATCTGGCACCGGCCGCAAGACCGTCAACGTGGAAGTACGCAAAAAACGCACTTATGTGAAGCGCGCAGAAGCCGAAGAGCAGGAAGCCGAGCTCGATACCTCCGCGCTGCAAAAAGCGGAAGAAGAGCTGGCCGCAGCGGAGAAAGCAGCTGCCGAGCGCGCCCGCGCCGAGCAGGAGGCCGCCGAGGCAGAAGCCAAAGCCAAGGCTGACGAAGAAGCCAAGGCCAAGCAGGAAGCCGAAGAGGCTGCCAAGGCCAAAGCTGAAGCAGAAGCGGAAGCCAAGGCTGCGGAAGAGGCTGCGGCCAAGCCCGAAAAAGCCGACGAGCCCGCCGAAGCCAAGCCTGAGCCCAAGCCGGAAGCCAAACCCGAGCCCAAGCCGGAGCCTGCCCCGATCCGTTCCAGCTATGTCGATGACATCGAAGCCATGCGTATTGCCGCCATGGAGCGCCGTAAGAAAGAAAACGAGCGTGAAGCGGCCGAGCTGGAAGAGAAAAAAGCCCGCGTAGAAGCGGAGCGTGCACGTCTTGAGCAAGAACAGAAAGACCGTGCCGAGAAAGCCAAGCAGGCGCCCGCTGCAGACACCACTGCCGGTGCCGCGGCCAAGCCTTCCTTGCGCCGTAAGCAGGAAGCGACGACTGAAGATCGCGATGACGACGAGCCGCGCAAGCGCCGCAGCCGTCGCGGCAAGAGTGGCCCCAAGAAGTCCAGCAAGACTTCTCTGTACGATGCTGCGCTGGAAGCCTTCGAAACCGAGGACGAGAAACGCAGCACCCGCTCCCTGTCTCGCCCGACGCTGAAAGTAAAGAACACACACGGCTTCAAGAAGCCGACAGGAAAGCAAGTGTACGAAGTACAACTGGGCGAGACGATCACCGTCGGCGACCTCGCCAAGCAGTTGAATATCAAAGCCGGTGAGCTGATCAAGCGCCTGATGAAAATGGGCGAAATGGTCACCATTAACCAGAGCCTGGATCGCGATACCGCGAGCCTGATCGTCGAAGAGATGGGACACACCGTGGTCCTGCGCTCTGAAAACGAACTGGAAGAGAAACTGGTTGCCCAGTCTCAGGAAGTTGAAGGTGAAGAAGTCAGCCGTGCACCGGTTGTTACCGTAATGGGTCACGTTGACCACGGTAAAAC
>NZ_LZDE01000156.1 GCF_002009015.1 Microbulbifer mangrovi
GGTTTACGGCGTGTCTCACAAAGGTTTACCCAGTAGCGGCACCGCCACCAAACCCAATGAGTGGCACGGAACCAAAATACCGAGGTAAGAAAAATGTGTGGAATCGTAGGTGCCCTGGGCCAACGCAATGTAACCGGAATCCTGCTGGAAGGCCTGCGCCGACTGGAATACCGTGGCTATGACTCCGCCGGTGTGTGCCTCGTCAACGGCGACGGCAAACTGCAACTGCGCAAAACCCAGGGCAAGGTCGCCGATCTCGAGTCTGCCCTCGACGACAGCCCCACCGCCGGCCAGCTCGGTATCGCCCACACCCGCTGGGCCACCCACGGCGTCCCGTCGGATAAAAACTCCCACCCGCACACCTCCGGCAATATCGCCCTGGTGCACAACGGCATCATCGAAAACTACCAGGAACTGCGCGAAGAGCTGATCGCAAAAGGTTACGAATTCCAGTCCGAAACCGACACCGAAGTCGTGGTCCACCTGATCAACGACCTCTGCAAAGACGGACGCGATTTGCTCCAGGCTGTTACCGCGGCCACCCATAAACTGCACGGTGCCTATGCCCTCGGTGTTGTCTGTTCCACCGAGCCCGAGCGCCTGGTTTGTGCGCGTCTCGGCAGTCCCCTGGTCATCGGCGTCGGCTATGAAGAGAACTTCATCGCCTCTGATCCCATGGCACTGCAGCAGGTCACCGACCGCTTTATCTTCCTCGAAGAGGGCGACATCGCCGAAGTCACCCGCGACGGTATTGCTGTATGGGACAAAACCGGCGAAGAAGTCAGCCGTCCGGTCAATAAACTGCAGGGCGGCCACGACGCTGCAGACAAAGGCCGCTACCGCCACTACATGCAGAAAGAAATCTTCGAGCAGCCCAAAGTGGTCGAAGCCACCATGGCCGGACGCATCGGCGAACACTCCGTGCTTTCCCAAGCCCTCGGCACCGCCGCCAACGAAATCCTGCCCAAAGTAAAACAGGTACAGATCGTCGCCTGCGGTACCAGCTATCACGCTGGTCTCGTCGCCCGCTACTGGATCGAGGACTGGGCCGGCGTGCCCTGCTCCGTCGAAGTCGCCAGTGAAATTCGTTACCGCAAAACCGCCGTACGTCCGGGTACTCTGTTTGTCACCATCTCCCAGTCCGGTGAAACCGCAGATACCCTCGCTGCACTGCGCCAGGCCAAGGAGCTCGGCTACCTGGCCTCCATGACCATCTGCAACGTGCCCAACAGCTCGCTGGTACGGGAATCTGAACTACAACTGATGACCGAAGCCGGCCCGGAAATCGGTGTTGCCTCCACCAAAGCATTTACCACTCAACTGGTTGCCCTGCAGCTATTCTGTATCGCCCTTGCCAAAGCCAATGGCATGACCAGCGAACGCGAAGCCGAACTGGTAAGCGCCCTGCACCAGCTGCCGGAGCTGATGAAAAAATTCACCGGCCTGGATGCACTGGTAAAAGCCACCAGTGAAGCCTTCGCAGAAAAAAATCACGCGCTGTTTTTAGGGCGCGGCGTCGAATATCCAATCGCGCTGGAAGGCGCGCTGAAACTAAAAGAGATTTCCTATATCCACGCCGAAGCTTATCCGGCAGGCGAACTGAAACACGGCCCGTTGGCACTGGTAGATGCGGATATGCCGGTGATCGTCGTGGCACCCAATGATGAGCTGCTGGAAAAACTGAAATCGAATTTGCAGGAAGTGCGTGCTCGCGGTGGAGAATTGTTTGTATTCGCCAGCCCCGAAGCCGGATTTAAAAGCGAATCGGGCCTGACCGTCGTCGAAGTGCCGGATGCACCGGAAAGCCTGCAGCCGATTCTGTATACCGTACCGCTACAATTATTGAGTTACCACGTGGCGCTATTGAAAGGCACCGACGTTGATCAGCCACGTAATCTGGCAAAGTCGGTTACTGTGGAATAAATTCTAAAATTGATTTTGTAAAATCTGGGCCGCTATTGCGGCCCAGCTTCGTTATGTCGACAAATAAATAAAAATACTGGTACAGGAGTTTCATTTAAATATTCGATTTCACTATTCGTACTGATAATAAAGATTACCAATGTTTGATATGTCCAAAAAATTAACCCTCAATTAATAAGCACATTTGTTCTAACTAGGCGTAATTGCGTGTAATTTCAGCCCTTAAAACAAGGCTTAAAAACACGAAGATTAAATTCGCGTCAGAAATTTAAGAGATTTCTAATTAATCGCTGCACGCAACTTTCTGCGACATACCTATTTCTGTTAAGGTCCCCGGCTATTTTGTGCCGCTCATATCCCCGCGGTAATCAAAAAAACTGATCGGGCCGGAAGCCCAATAGCTGCCAACACGGAGAGTGCAATGCCCCGCGCTATTTTCTTATTCCTTTCGCTGTGCGTTTCCCTGCTGCTTTCAGTCCAACAAGCCTGGTCTGCCGAGGGCCGAGCAGACTACGACCTCGATGACGACGGTCTGATTGAAATCAACGACTGGGCCGACCTCGACGAAATTCGCAATAACCTGGAGGGTACATCACTCTATGGCAGTAGTGAGGGTTGTCCTGCGGAGGGGTGCGTTGGCTTTGAGCTCACTACGGATTTGGATTTCGATACCAATGGGGATGGTTCTCTAGATAGCAATGATGCCTACTGGAATGCGGGAGAAGGCTGGTTACCGATTGGTAACCTTTCCAGCAATTCATTCAGCGCAGTAATCCATGGCAATGGCTATGTTGTCCGCAATCTGATGATTGAACGCCCAGGTGTTGGTTCACAAGGATTGTTCGGTGCTCTCGATAATGCCACTGTCAAAGAGCTGGGTCTGAATGGGCCCTTGATGAGTGTTCGGGGAGGACATAACGTCGGTGGCCTGGCAGGTTATGCAAGTTCAAGCCAGTTTACAGCCACCTTTGTTAGCGGTTCCGTCATGGGTACCGGCGACTATGTAGGTGGCTTGATCGGTAGTGCCAGTGACAGCGAAATTACAGCTAGTTATGTAACAGGTACAGTCACTGGAGAAGATTATGTTGGAGGACTAATCGGGGGGAGGGGAAATGTCATTGCCAGCGTATCAACCGCGTATGTTGTTTCTAGTCGCTTCTCGAGTGGCTTGATTGGCAGGTGGGGTTCTGCAGACATAAGTTATTGGGCCGAGGACATTTCTAGTAAAAAAGATAGCAACTACGGTGTAGCTGTTAATTTGATAGAACTTCAGTGTCCAACTGATGCCGATAACACAAGCTGTACTGATACCAAGCTGTATGAGGGGTGGTCAAACTACAAAGACTCTGACGGAAATGCCTATTGGGATTTTGGCGGTGATACCGAGCTGCCCGGGCTGCGCCTGGGTGGTCGCGTGCATCGCGATGCCGATGGCGACGGTGTCGCAGATGCCGATGACCCCTTCCCTACTGAATTTGCCGGTGGTTTCGACAGTGATGGCGATGGTGCTATCGATTTCTGGACCTTGGGTTGCGATGCCGACTGCCGTAGAGAGAGTGGTGTGAACCTGGACCAATTCCCCGATTCTGCGGCCGCTATTGTGGATGCTGACTGGGATGGGTTACCCGATCAATGGCACGAGGGCTGCGACAGTAGCTGCCAATCCGCGTCCGGGCTAACGCTAGACGATTCTCTGAATGATACCGACAACGACGGTATCACGAATCTTATCGACGACGATGACAACAATGACGGCATCATCGATGCGGATGCAAACTCGAATGGATTGATTGAAGTTGCTACCTGGGCAGAGCTGGATGCTATTCGCTATAGCCTAGATGGAACAGGGAAAAGGCTCACGGCTGAAGGCGAGCTGGATTTATCGGGCTGTCCACACATTATTGAAACGGGTGTATCGCAAAAGCGCTGCCAGGGATACGAGCTGGTTGCGGACCTGGATTTTGATACCAATGG
>NZ_LZDE01000157.1 GCF_002009015.1 Microbulbifer mangrovi
CCTGAAAACCTGCACCCGGTGCTCCGCCGCCACCGGGCATTCACATTGGAAGCCCAAATTCTTTGAGGGCGGTAGGATTACACCCTTTCCACGGTCTGTACAGAAAAGCGGTAGCCGGTGCCGCGAACCGTCTGGATATAGCGCTCGTGGCCATCGATGGTGAGTGCCTTGCGCAGGCGGCGGATGTGTACGTCCACGGTGCGCTCCTCCACATACACGTTGCCACCCCACACGTGGTCCAGCAACTGGGTCCGGGTATAGGCGCGCTCCTGGTGAGACAGGAAGAACGTCAGCAGGCGAAATTCCGTCGGCCCCATATCCACCGGATTGCCATTGATCGTCACCCGGTGGCTGATCGGGTCCAGCACCAGGCCACCGGCGGTCAGCGGCTCCTCCGGCGTGCTCGGGCCCGCCCGGCGCAATACCGCCTTCAGGCGCGCCACCAGCTCGCGGGGAGAAAACGGCTTGGTGATGTAATCATCCGCACCCGTCTCCAGCCCCTTGATCTTGTGATCCTCCTCGCCCTTCGCCGTCAGCATGATGATCGGCAGCGAAGAGGTCAGCTCATCCCGCTTCAGGCGTCGCGCCAGCTCCACCCCGGAAACATCGGGCAACATCCAGTCCAGCAGGATCAGGTCCGGCTTTTCATCGATGACCAGTGCGTGTGCCGCCTGGGCATTCTCCGCCTCCAGAACTCGGTAATCCGCCATCTCCAGGGCAATTCGCAGCATGTCCCGTACTGGGGCTTCGTCGTCGACTATGAGGATCGTTTTGTTGTGCATCTGCCTGCCATACCCTAACTGATGAGTGTGTCATCCAACTGACATTCCTTAGAGTGGCCATTTAACGTCACTTTAGTGACAAATATATGACAGCCGTTCAGTGATCACGAATCCAGAAGCCGTAAACAGGGATCAAAATACGAGAAAGTGGAGAAAAATCCCGGAAAATACCGCGGCCCCAACCCAGTTGTTGTTCAAAAAAGCCTTGAAGCAGTTATCCCGTTCCCTGTTCTGCACCAGCCACTGCTGGTAGCCGAACAGCCCCGCGGCAGCCGCCACACCGCAGTAATACAGCGCGCCCAGCTCCGCCCGGCTGCCCAGCATCCACAGGGCCAGCACCACCATCACCTGCAGGCTGGCGGTCATCACCTTGTCCATGTCGCCGAACAGAATCGCCGTGGATTTCACCCCGATTTTGAGGTCATCGTCCCGGTCCACCATGGCGTAAAAGGTATCGTAGGCCACGGTCCACAACAGATTGGCGGTGAAAATCAGCCAGGCGACCGCCGGCACCTCATTGGTGACCGCGGCGAACGCCATTGGAATGCCCATGCTGAACGCTGCCCCCAGCACTACCTGCGGCAGGTGGGTGTACCGCTTGGCAAACGGATAGCAGAACGCCAGCGCCAGTGCGGGCAATGACAGCAGAATGGTGAGCCGGTTGGTGGTAAGCACCAGCAGGAATGCCAGCAGCATCAGGCCGGCAAACAGCAGTAGCGCCCCCTTCGGGGTCGCCGCTCCGGTCGCCAGCGGGCGCTGGTTGGTACGCTTTACGTGGCCGTCAATGTTGCGGTCGGCAAAGTCGTTGACCGCGCATCCCGCCGCGCGGGTCAGGATCACACCGAGGGTGAACACGACAAACAGGTGCAATCCGGGCCAGCCCTCGGCGGCAATCCACAGTGCCCACCAGGTGGGCCACAGCAGCAGTAAAGAGCCGATGGGCCTGTCCAGTCGGGCGAGCTGCCAGTACGGGAGGGCGGCGGGCCAGCGCTGTTGGATCTGTTGGCTGATCATGGGCTTCTTGTCCGTTGTTCAGGTCATGGGCGGTTTGTGGGGATTGAAACTGCTGAGGAAGGTCTCTGCAACCAGCAGGGGCTTGTCGTGCAGCCAGAAGGTGGAACGGCGGCCCCAGGCTGTGTTTTCCACCGAATCCAGTTCTGCCTGTTTACTGCGCGGGTTGCGCGCCAGCCGGTTGAGCACGATGGGACCCCGACGAATGTCGGGCTGACTAAACAGGAGTTCGCCCAGTGGGCGATTGTCCAGGCTGCGCAGGTAGCGGGATTTACCCGCGAGGGTGCGCTCTGGCAGCACGCTGCGGGCGTACACCCAGGGCCGCTCGTCACTGCCGTAGAGCAGGACTTCGCGCACCAGGGCGCGGGTTCGCTCGCGCAGGTTGAGGGCGCGGCGCTCCTCGAGGTGTGGCTGTTGCCAGCCCTGACTCAGAATCTGCACGCTAAACTCACCGTTGCTCAACTGTTTGAGCGCGGCGGTGAGGGAGCCGGGGTGCAGCAGCCAGGGCAGCAGGTGCTCGGGGGGCGTGTACCCGTGCAGGCTCTCGAGGGGCTGTGGATGCCAGTCACCGATGGCTTCAAAGGGGGAGTGGAACAACGCTGACTCCGCGCAAGCTCAAAAGCGCCATTGTAACCGACCGGCGGCGCGGGGAAATGGTCCAGATTTTGCTCCGCTTTCAGCCTGCCGATATAGTGGCGGTCTGTTTGCAGCACTTTGCATGCGTGCTCTGAATTCTTATCGACAATAAATCATCGGCGATCGCCGAAGTAACAGGACGGACCATGGGGCTTACCAAAAAAATCGTTCTGGCCATGATTGCGGGGATCGCTGTTGGCCTGATAAGTAATCTTCTCAACACCAGCCAGCTGCTGGGGCCCGGGTTAACCGGCTTTATCAACAACTACCTGACCAATGGCCTGTTCGATATCGTCGGACGGATTTTCATCGCCTCACTGAAGCTGATGGTGGTGCCGCTGGTTCTCGTTTCCCTGATCTGCGGCGCCTGTGCGTTGTCTGAAGGCAGCCGTGTGGGTGTGCTCGCCGGCAAGACCCTGTTGCTGTACCTGCTCACCACCGCCGCGGCAATTACCCTCGCGCTGGTGCTGGCGCTGGTGATCCAGCCGGGAGTCGGTATGGAGCACCTGGCGGGAGATGCGAGCTTTGAGGCCCAGCCGTCGCCGCCGCTGTCGGAAGTACTGGTCAATATCTTCCCCACCAACCCGGTGGATGCGATGGCCAAGGGCAACATGTTGCAGATCATCGTGTTTGCCCTGCTGATGGGATACGCGATTTCCCGCAGTGGCAAGCCGGGACAACGTATCGCCGGTTTCTTCAACGACCTGAACGAAGTCATCCTGCGCATGGTCGGGGTGCTGATGGTGTTTGCGCCTTACGGGGTGTTTGCCCTGCTGGCGACCAAGATTGCGCAGCTCGGCTTTGATGCGATACCGCAGCTGGCAAAATACTTCGGCGTGGTGTTGCTGGCGTTGTTGTTGCACGCGCTGGGCGTATACCCGCTGCTGCTGAAGTTGCTGTCAGGCCTGAGCCCGCTGAAACTGATCAAGAAAATGCGCCCGGCGATGGTGTTTGCCTTCAGTACGGCATCTTCCGCGGCCACTATTCCGGTTACTCTGCAGACAGTGGAAAAGCGTCTGGGTGTAGATAACAAGGTGGCCTCATTCACCATTCCCCTCGGTGCAACCATCAATATGGATGGCACTGCGATCATGCAGGGGGTGGCGACGGTATTTATCTCCCAGCTGTACGGGATCGATATTGGTCTGGTGGGGTATCTGTCGGTCATCCTGACCGCGACCCTGGCCTCCATCGGCACCGCCGGTGTGCCCGGGGTAGGCCTGATCATGCTGGCAATGGTATTGCAGCAGGTTGGCCTGCCACTTGAGGGTATTGCCATCGTGATGGGCGTGGATCGTCTGCTGGACATGGTGCGCACGGCGGTGAACATCACCGGCGACTCTGTGGTTAGCACCATTGTGGCGAAGAGTGAGGGTGCGCTGAATGAGCAAACCTTCAACGACGATAACTACAACAGCGTGGTGGCCGATGGACGGGATGGCACCACAGCCTCGTGAGGCCCAGCCGGGAATAGTCCGGCAAGGACCTGAATAAAAAGGGCGAGTCGCAGTGCGG
>NZ_LZDE01000158.1 GCF_002009015.1 Microbulbifer mangrovi
TCTACCAACTGAGCTAACCACCCAATTCGGTAACTTCCTAAGAAGGTTTCCGTTTTGTTCTGGGGCTATCCCCTGAGAACGAGGCGCATCATACCCGACAGCGTTTTTGTGTCAACAAAAAAAGCGCCAAAAATTTCAAAAACTTTACTTCCAATTTTTGTCACCAAGTTTCATGCGCCTTTGCACACGCTCCTCTCAATTCACAACAGATCACTCTTCATCCAACTCTGCCCCGTCGACTGACACAGGCGTAGGCTGAACCTCCTCTTCTACCCCATCTTGCTCCTGCGCAATCTCGCCTGGTAGCTGGCGATAATCGGTACCGACAGAATGCCCCGCGATCATAACTTCACCACGGTGAGGGAAAAGCGGCCCCTTGGGTCGACCGACATCAGGAGCGTTGTAATTGCATACGCCCTGCGGAAAAATTCTCCGCAGATCGTCAATGCGCTCAACGATTCCCGCGGTAGCACTACCGTAAATATCTTTTGCCACGGCCCGCTCAACCGGCTGCAGGGCACACTTGAACACGTCACCGGTAATTGGCGCTCCGGACATCTGGCGCGGCGTACTGTGGATGGGGTACTGGCGCATACAGGCTCCGGCAGGCTTGTGATTCCAATCACCGTCCCACACTGACGGGCCGGCGGCCAGTACATTACCGTCTCGATCAAAGCAACGATCCGAGGCCTCAACTGGCTTGTTACCTGCCACACCGCGTTCCGGATGCTCGATAATTTTTTGCATCCAGTGATCAATGACATCCAGCGCCTCATCCACCGGATTATATTTTTTGTGGCTCATCCAGATCAGCTGGTTATCCGCATGACCACGTGCACGACGGATACGCTCCCTGCTGGCAAAGGAAGCCAGGCTGTGATGCATATCCAGCTCACCGTCGAGATAGTGGCGCACATCCAGAATCGGTATTTCCACATCGCCGAGAAAAACATGGCCCGAGCGATAAATGCCTTCAATTGCCTCGACACTGGCTATATTTCTCGGCGCAGGATTGTCCAAGCTACCTAGATTCATGTTGTGATCACTCCACACCGAGAGGTCCATTGGGAAAACTTCCCCATTCATAAACCAGAGTTTTTCATCACCCTGCTCGGTTGGATTTTTCCAGCCACCGATAGTCGCATTGAGGCGCAGAAACTCGTCGATGTTAAGCTTCCCCTGCTTCAAAGCATTCAGGCCGTATTGCACCCCCTGATTATCCCAGGCGCTGTTGGCGTACCCGTCCTCACCAGCCCCGTAGAACTCACGCAGATCCTCCCAGTGAGTCCAGTGAGTCTTCTCCGCCACGGTATCTGCGAAACTTTTGCTGAAATGGATGAAGTTAGGGTTATTGACCAACGGTACCAGCCCCCGCCACCCCTGAACACATTCAGAGGCGCCCTCTGCGGTCGTCCGGTAGCGGCCATCGAACAGGGCAGCAGCATCCTCAAGAACCTTAAAGCGATGCTCAAATTCGGGATTGGTCGCCAGACCGATTACCGACTCACGCTCCTGCACATCTCGCCAACGGGGATCCTCTGCGGCAACCACATCGAAGAAATATTCCAGCGGCTCACAATCAAACACATAGATTGTCTGACTCACCATGTCGGGATACGAATACAAAGGCAGTGCAGCATCCAATACACCCGGGGCATTCTGGGCGAGAAGATATTGCTGAATAGCACCGCCGGATCCACCGATCCCCACGGTATACATTGGCTCGGCGTATAGTGCGGAAAACTGCTTCTTCAGGCGCCGTGCCGTATCCTCTGCCAACCAGATGTTGTAGTGATTACTGGTCTGGTTTGCAGTGGAATAGACCACCGCATAGCCGCGAGCCAACTGATCCGCGCGGCGATCTATAATTTGACGATGTGAAATATCTCCCTGCTGGCGCCCTACCCCAACACCGCCTCGAAACTGATAGATCAACCGCTTATTCCAGTTACTGGTATTTGGCGCTTCTGCGGTTTCCCCTTCACCACGCAATGCCGCAATGGCGTAGAAAAAGCGATTGATGGTTCCGGTTTCCAGCCGCACAATAAATTCCGTGGATTTTCCGTTAACCGTCACCTGATCTATGTCGCCGTTTGCACGTTCCAACGGGTGGAACTCACCATCTAATGTGCTCCGATAGTAATAGGCAACGGAGGTCTTGTGACTGCAATCCCTACTGTAACCAATTACCTCATCGGTTTGACTTCCATCGTCATCAAGAGAGAAAACCGGCACACCTTCACCGTCGTGATTATCCACCAGCGGCTGGGACCCGGTAATTTTATTGACGCCGCATAGAAAAGGATACGTGGACGGCCCGGCGAAAAGGGTTTCCACGGGCCCCGTTCCACCAATAGCAATCGGGAATGGATAGTATTCTGCAGGGCGCCCACTTTTGCGCGGGTGGTCACCGCGATATGCAGGGATGGGCGCGTGATCCAGCGCCCCCTCAGGCACACCCACTACCGGCGCCTTAGGCACCCCGGGCAGGCGCGGCAGCTTCTCGTATACATACCACCCCCCCAGTGCCAGCAGGACAGAAAATGAAGCGATTACTCCAGTTACCACCCGACGGGTAGTAAACCGCGCAGAGCGATTCCATGCGCTCCAAGCCATATGCGCCTCCGTACGCCATGTGTTCCATTTGCCAGCGAGTTTTTAAATTGAGACTGGCACAGAAACAGTATATGTGGCGCCGGGAAAAGCGTCGGGGAGTTGGCGGAGGAGTAAACTCGAAGAAAATTCGGCAAAAGGAGGCGGTCGCTGGCGCGCGCTACAGAAGAAAAAAGCGAGAAAAATGAAGAGGGGGAGACCCGGAGCAAAAAGAAACTTTTTTGCTCCGGTTACTGCAGATCACAAAACGTTAATCCCCAAGACCTACGCTACCGGGATTGACGCTGCGATGGCGCATCACACGATGATGCCGCGCTCCTGCAGAGATTGAATAACCGCGTCAACTTCCTGCTCCAGAGTCATCTGGTCAGTGCGCAGGTGCAGTTCTGCATTGACTGGCGCTTCGTAGGGGTCATCGATTCCGGTGAAACCACGGATTTCGCCGGCGCGCGCCTTTTTGTACAAGCCTTTTGGATCGCGCTCTTCCGCCGCCTCAAGGGAGCAGTCGACAAACACTTCCATGAATGGCAAGTCACCCTCTTCGTGCACCTTGCGCACCAGGGCACGGTCTTCCGCGTACGGACTGATGAAGCTGCTCAGCACCACAACACCGGTATCCGCGAACAGCTTGGAAATCTCGCCCACTCGACGAATATTTTCCTGGCGATCTTCTGCAGAGAAACCCAGGTTGGAGTTGATACCGAGACGGATATTATCGCCATCCAGACGGTAGCTCAGCACACCGCGCGCAGTCAGCGCCTTTTCAACCGCAACCGCCACGGTACTCTTACCGGAGCCAGAAAGTCCGGTGAACCACAGAGTCACACCTTTATGGCCCAGCATGGCAGCACGATCGCCGCGAGTTACATCGCCGTCGTGCCAGTGAACATTGGTTGCCTTGCGCTCGACTACTTCCGTCACATTTATCCCCTAAGTACTTTAATGACAAAACTCGGCCCCAAAGGCGGCCGAAATTACAAAAACTGGCGCGCATTATCCTCGATCGCCCCAGTGCAGGTAAAGGCAACCGATAGAACAATAAAGTCCCAAAACCAAAAAACCCGGCATAAAGCCGGGTTTACGGGACCAAAAGGTCAGATATGGGGTGGCCGACGGGGATCGAACCCGCGACCTCAGGAGCCACAATCCTGTGCTCTACCAACTGAGCTACGGCCACCATAGTAGTGCTTTACGTTGTGCCTTGTGGCAACACAACGGTTTCCCTGCTTGGCACAAAGCCCGGCAGGGTCGAAACGCTTGTTTGCAAAGCACCGCTTTGCGAGCGTTTCTACGCCCATCAGCTGTGCTGATGGGCCGGAATAGTCCTGCGATTACCAGCCGGCAGGAGGTTACCACTGTCTGCCAAGCTCATAGCCACCATCAAAGATATGGCACGCCCGGCAGGACTCGAACCTGCGACCATCCGCTTAGAAGGCGGATGCTCTATCCAGCTGAGCTACGGG
>NZ_LZDE01000159.1 GCF_002009015.1 Microbulbifer mangrovi
CCCATGGATGGGTTCACGGCGTGCCTCGCAAACGGATACCGGCAGCAGGACCGCCACCAGTTCATCTACGAAGCACTGAACCCATACCTCAAGACTCCAGGAAATTCCGAAGCATATCGTGCCCGTGCTGAGTCAGTATCGACTCCGGGTGGAACTGCACCCCTTCCACCGGCAACTCGCGGTGACGCAGTCCCATGATCTCATCGATCTCGCCGTCTGCGTTTTCGGTCCAGGCAGTGATTTCCAGGCAATCCGGCAGACTGCCCTTGTCCACCACCAGCGAGTGATAGCGGGTCGCCTCGAACGGATTCGACAGACCGTGAAACACCCCCAGATTATTGTGAATGATCGGCGAGGTCTTGCCGTGCATCACCTCACCGGCGCGCACCACACGACCGCCGAACACCTGACCGATGCTCTGGTGACCGAGACAGATTCCAAGGATCGGTACCTTGCCCGCGTAAGCGCGAATGGTATCCATGGAAATACCCGCCTCGTTCGGCGTACAGGGGCCCGGTGAAATCACGATTTTTTCCGGGTTCAGCGGTTCGATATCTGCAACGGAAATTTCATCATTGCGCTTCACCACAACATCCGCCCCCAGCTCCGCCAGGTACTGCACGATATTGAAGGTAAAAGAGTCGTAGTTATCGATCATCAGGATCATGATTCGGTTCCTTTATCCTGTGTCGCCTCGCCCAGGCGTTTTTGCAAACGGGCAAGGGAATCCTGGGTTGCGCGCAGTTCGCGCAGAATTTCAGTCTGGCTCGGCGGCATCGCCAGCTCATCCAGGCGGCGCAACTTGGCTTCTTCCAGATTGTTCAGAACCACCCCGATAAACAGGTTGATCATCACAAACGCGCCCATCACCACAAAGCTGATGAAGTAAATCCACGCGTAGGGCATGGCATCCATCGCCGTATACATGATGTCTGTCCAGTCCTCAAAGGTGACGATACGGAACAGGCTCAACAGGGCGATGGGCAAGGTGCGCCAGTGGGTGGGGTCGATTTCGTGAAACAGGAAATAACCGGCCACCCCGTAGATATAAAAAATAATCCCCATCAGCAGGCTGATATGGAACATGCTCGGCAGGCTGCGCAACAGCGTATCCACCAGCAGGCGCAGCTCGGGGAAAGCCGACACCAGGCGCAATACCCGCAGCACCCGAACCAGACGCGCCAGTGTGGCCAGGGGGCCAGCAGCAGGAATCAGGCTCAATACGATGATGGAAAAATCAAAACAGTTCCAACCATTGGCAAAGTAGCGCCACGGGCGATTGCCCTGGGCGACAATCTTGATGGCAGCCTCCACCATAAACGCCAGCAGGATCAACTGATTGACGCCGTGTAGCATGTCGCTGAAACGCGCCATTACCCAGGTAGAGGTTTCCAGCCCAACCGCCAGCGCATTCACGGAAATCAGGGCGATTATCACCTGGTTGAAAATTGGCGCGTCGACCAGTCGGCGGCACTGTTCAGCAAAACTACGCTTCTGTTCTACTGAGATTTCGTTACTCATCGGTACTACTTCTTCCAATGTAATAAAAAACGGTTATTGCCCGGTGGCGATGGCCACAGCGCGGAACAGGGCCCGCGCCTTGTTCATGGTTTCATCCCACTCGGATTGCGGATCGGAATCCGCTACCAGGCCGGCGCCGGCCTGCACGTAGACTTTCTGGTCCTTGATCACCGCGGTGCGAATCGCAATGGCGGTATCCATATTGCCGTTCCACGCCAGGTAACCCACGGCACCGCCGTAGACACCGCGCTTTTCCGGCTCCAGTTCATCGATGATTTCCATCGCGCGAATCTTCGGCGCGCCCGATAAGGTTCCCGCCGGGTGTGCCGCGCGCAATGCGTCGATGGCATTCAGTTCCGGCTTAATCTTTCCGGTGACATTGGAGACGATGTGCATCACATGGGAGTACCGCTCCACCACCATTTTTTCGGTGACCTGCACGGTGCCGGTCTGCGCGACCCGGCCCACATCGTTGCGCCCCAGGTCGATCAGCATCAGGTGCTCGGCAATTTCCTTGGGGTCGGCCAGCAGATCCTGCTCCAGTGCCAGATCCTGCTCCTCGGTCGCGCCCCGGCGGCGGGTACCGGCGATCGGGCGCACGGTCATATCGCCATCTTCCAGGTGCACCAGGATTTCCGGGCTGGAGCCAACGACCTGGTGATCCCCCAGATCGAGGAAATACATATATGGCGACGGGTTGAGGCTGCGCAATGCTCGGTAAAGATTGAGTGGCGGTACGGTAAACGGTGCCGACAGGCGCTGGGAAGGCACAACCTGCATGACGTCGCCGGCCAGAATGTAGTCCTTGACCTTGTGCACGCCCTGCTTGAAGGCCTCTTCGCCAAAGTGGGACCTGAAGGTTTCTTCTGCGGTGTGGTCGCCATCAATACCCAGGGGCTCAACGCTGGCGAGCGGTTGCGACAATTGTCCCACCAGTTCGTCCAGGCGGCGTTGCGCAGACTCGAAAGCATTTTCCTGCTCCGGGTCCGCGTGCACGATAAACAGTACGGCACCAGCCAGGTTGTCGAACACCACGAGTTCGTCGCTGACCATCAACAGGATATCCGGGTTACCCAGGGTATCCGGTGGGCAGCTATCTGCCAGCTTGGGCTCGATATAGCGCACGACGTCATAACCGAAGTAGCCCACAAGGCCGCCGTTAAAGCGCGGCAATCCTTCGATTTCCGGCACCTTGTAGCGGCTGCGGAACTCTTCGACGTAGGCCAGCGGGTCTTCAACCACTTTTTGCTCGACGATTTTCCCATCGCGCTCGACCACTACATCGTGGTCGGTCACCTTCAATACGGTGCGGGCAGGCAATCCGATAATCGAGTAGCGCCCCCACTTCTCTCCGCCCTGCACCGACTCAAACAGATAGCTGTAGCGACCGCCGTCGCGGGCGGCGAGCTTCATGTAGGTAGTGAGCGGGGTTTCGATATCCGCCAGTACGCGGCGGACGAGCGGTATGCGGTTGTATCCTGCAGACGCAAGCTGGGTGTATTCGCTGGGGGTCATGGCGACTCCGGGTCTATGCAATGCTTATTTTTTGTACTGGGGCCTGGATTTCGCTTCTTTGTGGAATCCTACCCGCGGGAAAGGCGCCCGAAAGACCATATGGCCTGCAGGCTCTAGCGGATCAGTGGCGCCATCGCCAGCTGTTGATGTGGGGGGCAGTGCAGTTCAATGTCACTTTCTCGCAGCGTTGGGGTCGCAGTGTCGAGTTGCTTCCCTGTATTCCGGCGAGCAAGTGTACAAATCTCTTGTGGGGTGGGCAAGCGCCGGCATTCCGGCGCTGTCCGTGGTAGCCGTGGGCTCAGGCCTGTGCGAGCTCCGCGCGCATGGCTTTGATCACTTCCGCATAGTCGTCCTGGTTGAAGATGGCAGACCCGGCCACAAAGCTGTCGGCACCTGCCTGGGCGATTTCGCGGATGTTGTCGCGGGTGACGCCGCCGTCGATTTCCAGGCGGATGTCACATCCGGAGTCGTCGATAAACTTGCGTGCTTCGCGGAGCTTGTCGAGGGTGGCGGGGATAAATTTCTGGCCGCCGAAGCCGGGGTTCACGGACATGAGCAGGATCATGTCGAGCTTGTCCATGACGTATTTAGCGGCGTCGAGGCTGCTGGCCGGATTGAATACGAGGCCGGCTTTACAGCCCAGGGATTGGATCAGCTGCAGGGAGCGGTCGACGTGCTTGCTGGCTTCCGGGTGGAAGGTGATGTAGCTGGCGCCGGCATCGGCGAACATACGGATCATGTCGTCGACGGGCTCGACCATCAGGTGTACGTCGATAGGGGCTTCCACGCCGTGGTTGCGCAGGGCCTTGCAGACCATGGGGCCGATGGTGAGGTTGGGGACATAGTGGTTGTCCATTACATCGAAATGCACCCAGTCGGCGCCAGCGGCGAGGACGTTGTCGACTTCTTCACCCAGGCGGGCGAAGTCGGCGGAGAGGATGGAGGGTGCAATTTTGTAGTCCGGCATTTTCTCGTCTCAGTACTTGGTTTTAGTGGCCCCGGGCAGTGCGCGTTGAACACTTCCGGTGGCGGTCAGGTACTGGGTGGAGTTTTTCGAAACCGCTGTGAATACA
>NZ_LZDE01000160.1 GCF_002009015.1 Microbulbifer mangrovi
CGACGCTTTCAAAAACAGATCCCCGGTACTCCACCTTCAATTCAAAAATATGTACTTCGTTAGCTCTTCGTTATTCCGGCACATCAGCTCGGGAATTAAGCCAACTCTCTTAAAACTTTCAGCGGCGGCTGACTCACCGCACTGCGGCAGGCCAGCGTACCGGCGGTGCCAACAAGCAGCGCGCCCACCAGCGGGCCGAGTAACCACAGCCCGGGGTGGAAGTTGAACGGCAATTCAAATACCCGTTGGGACAGTACCGCCAGGGTCGCTTCGGTACCGATGGCGGCCAGTAGTCCGGCGGCGATGCCGAGCAGGCCGAATTCGATCATCAGGCTGCGAATCAGCAGCTGCCGGCGGCCGCCCAGTGTGCGGATGACGGCGGCTTCCTGCAAGCGTTCGGCGATGCTGGCGCGGACGCCGGCGATCAGCACCAGTACGCCGGCGATGAGCATCAGGGCGAGGACGGATTCGATGGCGATGGCGACCTGGCCGATGGTTTCGCGGATGTTGGCGATGATTTTGTCCAGCTCGATGATGCTGACGCTGGGGAAGTTTTTCACCAGTTCGTTGATAAACAGCTTTTCTTCCGGCGGCAGGTAGAAGCTCTGGATGTAGGTGGCCGGGAAGTCGTCGAGGCTACCGGGGGCGAACAGCATGAAGAAGTTGGGGCGCATGCTGTTCCAGTCGAGGGTGCGCAGGCTGGTGATGGAGGCTTCGGTTTCGAGGCCGCCGATGGAGAAGCGCAGTACGTCGCCCATTTCGAGTCCGAGGCGGGCGGCGACTTCGACTTCTACGGAGACACCTTCGGTGGTGTTCTCGTCCCACCATTCACCGGCGACGATTTTGTTGTCGGCGGGGATGGTGTCGGTCCAGCTCAGGTTGAGTTCGCGGCGGATGGCGCCATCTTTCTGGTCGCGCTCGTCGACCGGGGTGCCGTTTACGGCGACCAAGCGACCGCGCACCATGGGATAGAACTCGGTGCCTTCGAGGTTTTTGCCTTCAATTTTCTGTTTGACGCCGTCCAGTTCATAGGGGGCGATGTTGACCAGGAAATGGTTGGGGGCCTTTTCCGGCAGCTGCATCTGCCACTCGTCGATCAGTGCGGTGCGGGCGTAGAACATGGCGAGCATGGCGAGGAGGCCGGTACCGAAGGCGGCGATCAGCAGGGTGTTGAAGCCGGCGCGGCGCTGCAGGCTGCCCAGCGCAATACGCCAGCTGCCGCCGAGGGCGGCGAGTCGGCCGCGCACCAGCAGGCGATTGATCAGCGCGCTGCCGCCCACCAGCAGGCCGAGGCCGGCGAGCAGCGCAACGGTGGTGGCGAGGCTGCCGGAGAGCCACCAGATGAGCAACAGCATGGACAGAGGGCCGGGAATCAGGCCCAGCCATTCCCGTTTGTCCGGGTTGCTCCAGTCCTGGCGCAGGGTCTGCATGGGATCGGTCTGTGCGAGGCGGAACAGTGGCGGTAGGGCGAAACCCACCACGCAAGCAACGCCGGTGGCGATACCCACCAGCAGCGGCTGCCAGCTGCTGGGCGGCGGGGTAACCGGGAAGAAGCCCTGCAACAGGTTAACCGCCTGGGATTGAACGAAGGAGCCGATGGCGAGGCCGACGGCGGTGGCGATCAGGGTGAGCGCCGTCATCTGGCCGATATAAATGCCGAGGATTTTGTTTTTGCCCGCACCGAGGCTTTTCATTACCGCCACGTAGTTTGCATGGCGCAGCCCGTAGCGGCGCGCGGCAAGGCCGACGGCGACGCTGGCGAGCAGCACCGCGAGGCTGCCGGCGAGGTACAGGAAGCTCTCTGCGCGATCCAGGGCCTTGGCGACTCGCGGCTGGCCTTCCTGCAAATCGATCACCCGCTGGTGTTCGGTCAGGTGTGGCTTCAGCCATTTGAAATACTGTTTGAGCGCGGCGTCGTCACCGGCGAACAGGTAACGGTAAGTCACGCGGCTGCCGGGCTGCAGGATATTCGTCGCGGCCAGGTCGTCGGTGTGCATCATCAGGCGCGCGCCCATGGAGAACAGGTTGGCACCGCGATCCGGCTCGTGGTCGATCAGCCCGCTGACGGTAAAGGTGCTGTCGCCCAGCTGCAGGTCGCTGCCGATTTGCAGATTCATTAGCGGCAGCAGTCGCGGTTCCAGCCATACGTTGCCGGGCGCGGGGCCTTGCTGCGTGGTGGTCGGAGTCGCGGCAGAATCTGTGCGCATTTCCAGGTGGCCCACCAGCGGATAGCCGTCGCTCACGGCTTTTACCGAGGCGAACTGGAATTCGTCACCGGCGGAGAGCATGGAGGCAAAGCCGACGGTTTGCGCCTGTTGCAGGCCCAGTTCGCCGGCCTTGTCCAGCCACGCATCGGGCACCGGCTTGCTGCTCTGTACCACACGCTCCGCGGCGAGAAAGCTCTGGGACTGGATGTACATGGCGCGGGTCAGGCGATCGCCAAAATGGGCGATGGCGGTTACGCAGGTAACGGCAAGGACCAGGGCGGTGGCGATCAGTGCCAGTTCGCCACCGCGCCAGTCACGGCTTAGCAGTCTGAGTGGCAGCATCAGGCGGATACCTCCGCTTCACCACCAAAATAGGAGTCCGGGATGTCGGCAGTAGAGATTTCACCGGCGGCCATGCGCAGATGGGCGCCGCAGCGCTCGGCGAGACGCTGCTCGTGGGTCACCAGCACCAGGGTGGTACCGGTTTCGGCGTTTAGATTGAACAGCAGGTCGATGACCTTCTCGCCGTTGTGCGCGTCGAGGCTGCCGGTGGGTTCGTCGGCGAACAGAATGCCGTTGTTTGTGTCTGAACCCTGGTTGGCAATGCTGCAGAATGCGCGGGCGATGGCGACGCGCTGCTGTTCCCCGCCGGAGAGCTGGCGCGGGTAGTGGTGTAGGCGATGGCCGAGGCCGACGCGCTCCAGGAACTCCTCGGCGCGCTTGCCGGCATTGCGTTCACCGCGCAGCTCGCTCGGCAGCATGACGTTTTCCCGCGCGGTCAGGCCGGGCAACAGCTGAAAAGTCTGAAAGACGAAGCCCACGCAGCGGGCGCGCAGTGCGGCGCGTTCTTCTTCGTCCATGGCGGTAATATCTTCGCCGGCGAGCCAGATTTTGCCCTCAGTGGGGCGGTCGAGGCCGGCGAGCAGTCCCAGCAGGGTGGATTTGCCCGAGCCGGAGGCGCCGGTGATGGCGAGGCTTTGGCCGGCGGGAAGTTGCAGGGAAATGTCGTTGAGCAGGGTCAGCGGGCCTTCGCTGGTGCTAACACGGTGGTGAAGATGTTCGGCTTTTAGCATCATCGACATGGCAAGTCCCTGTAATTCCTGCAAAATGTGGTTCACGTTTGTAGCGACCAGTTTGAATTGGAGAGTATGACATGGCGGCAGTTTTTTTCCGGGGGTTCGGGGCTGGTTTTGTCCCGCGAGGTCTGCTTTTCGTCGCGCTGGTCACGTGTTTATACGTCGGTTCTGTGCGAGCGGATGGCATAACCGGGCCGGAGGAGGCGGATGCGGCGGCAGAGCAGAAGACACTGCTGGTGCTGGGGGACAGTATCAGTGCGGCTTACGGGCTGGATGAGCGCCAGGGCTGGGTGCAGCTGCTGCGCCAGCGCCTGGCGGAGCGCGGTCTGGCGGTTGAGGTGGTGAATGCGAGTGTGAGTGGGGAGACGTCTTCCGGCGGGGTGGCGCGTTTGCCGCGCTTGCTGACTGAGCATTCACCGGAGTGGCTGGTGGTGGAGCTGGGTGGGAATGATGGTCTGCGGGGCTATCCGCCGCGGGCGTTGCAGCAGAACCTGCAGCGGATGGTGAAGATGGCCCGGGCCGGCGGTGCTGAGGTGCTGTTGCTGGGGATGCAGATGCCGCCCAATTACGGTAAGGCGTACACGCAGGCGTTTGCGGCGGTGTATCCGAAGGTGGCGGCGGAGGAGCAGGTACCGTTGATTCCGTTCTTCCTGGAGCCGGTGGCGCTGGAGGAGGGGGCGATGCAGACGGATGGTATTCATCCGACGGCGAAGGCCCAGCCGGCGTTGCTGGAGCATGTATGGCCGTGTCTGGAGAGTCTGTTGAAAGGCAATGTGGACACCCGGTCCGATAGCCTGTGCACTTCTTGATCGGAAAGCGTACAATCGCGGGCTGATTTTTGCTGGCCCCAGTGACTTCGTTGCTGGGGCTGGTGGCGGCGCTGCCGCCGGGTAAGCCTTTGCGGGAC
>NZ_LZDE01000161.1 GCF_002009015.1 Microbulbifer mangrovi
AGGAGCCTGCCTTGCAGGCGAACCGCCATTCTGAATAGGTAAAAAATGGCCAAAGAATTCCACCGTGCTGACCGGGTAGCCGACGCCATGCGTCGCGAGCTGGCCCGTCTGATCCAGCACGAAGTGCGCGACCCGCGTGTCGGCATGGTCAATGTCAACGACGTGGAAGTGAGCCGCGATCTCGCCACTGCCAAGGTTTTCGTGACCCTGGTGGGGGAAGACGACCGCAGCAAAATCGATATCTCCATGGCCGCGCTGAACAAAGCCGCAGGTTTCCTGCGTACCCAGCTCGCTAAAGAGATCCAGATCCGCACCATTCCCCGTCTGCAGTTCCGGTATGACGAAACCTCCGTACGCGGCCAGCACCTCTCGGCGCTGATCGACAAGGCGGTCAAGTCCGACCAGAGCAAAGCTGGCGATATCGACCCGGAAAACGACAAAGACAGCGACAAAGATAGCGACGACTGATGGGCCGCAGACCAAAATGGGGCCGGCAGATCGATGGCGTCTTGTTGCTGAACAAGCCCACCGGGATCTCTGCCAACGACGCCCTGCAGAAAGCCAAACGACTGTTCTTCGCCAACCGCGCGGGCCATACCGGCGCGCTGGACCCACTGGCGACCGGCGTGCTGCCGATCTGTTTCGGTGAGGCGACCAAGTTCTCGCAGTATCTGCTGGATGCAGACAAGCGCTATCGCAGTACTTTTTGCCTCGGCATGACCACCGAAACTGGCGATGCCGACGGCAATGTGGTGGCCACCAGCGATGCCTCCGGGATCACCGAGCAACAGGTGCGCGATGCCATGGCGCCGTTCCGCGGCACCATCAGCCAGGTGCCCTCCATGTACTCCGCTTTGAAGCACAAAGGTCAGCCGCTGTACAAGCTGGCCCGCCAGGGTATCGAGGTAGAGCGCGAGCCGCGGCAAGTGGAAATTTACTCCTACGAACTGCTGAATTTCATCCCGGCAGACCAGTCGCCGGACAAAATGCCGCGCGCGGAGGTCGAGGTACACTGCTCCAAGGGCACTTATGTGCGCAGCCTCGCCGAGGACCTGGGCAAGGCGCTGGGCGTGGGGGCTTTTGTCGAGAAGCTGCATCGCAGCGCCGCCGGTCCTTACCATGAGGAAGACGCGGTCACTCTGGATGAGCTGACCGAAGAGCGGGGTGAGGACCGCGCCGAAGTGCTGGATCACCACCTGCTACCGGCGGATTCTCCTGCCTCTGGCCTGCCCAAAATGATCCTCAGTGAGGATACTGGTTACTATCTGCGTCAGGGGCAGCCGGTAATGGATCTGCAGGTCTATCGTTTGGGCGATGAAGGTGATATGGTGCGCCTCTTCCTGGAAAGTGGTGAATTTCTAGGCGTTGGAGAGATTACTGATGACGGACGGGTCGCCCCGCGCCGCCTGGTAAAATAACCCGTAGGAGCCTGCTCTGCAGGCGAACATGGGTCATCGACGATTAGCTGGTCTGTAAACATGCACGGGCCAGCCGAATCTTTAAAGCATGTTACGAACGAGGTAATTCGTTATGGCACTGTCTGCAAACGAAAAAGCAGCCATCCTGAAAGAGCACGGCCAATCTGAAGGCGACACCGGTTCTCCGGAAGTCCAGGTAGCCCTGCTGACTGCCAACATCAACAAGCTTCAGGGTCACTTTGCTTCTCACAAGCAAGACCACCACTCCCGTCGTGGTCTGATCCGCATGGTAAACCAGCGTCGTAAGCTGCTGGACTACCTGAAGCGTAAGGATCTGAACCGTTACGCACAGCTGATCGCCAAGCTCGGCCTGCGTCGCTAAGACCCTGCAATGCCCGCCCCTGGCGGGCATTGTTCTATATAGAATTCAGGTTTCTGACATAATGATTGCGCAATTGCAGTTGTCAGTAACTGAGGGCGAAAGCCCCAATCGATTTCCGCTGTCGGTTCGCCGTCAGCGGATTTTGGCGTTTGTGTGGTCCACTTTATGGGCGCGCAGCGCAGGATGAGCAGACTGTTTGCTCATCACTTGTAGGCAAAGCGTTGCTGGAATGGGCCAGCACGCAAAGGAAACAGGAAAGATACTAGTGAATCCAGTAACCAAAACCTTCCAGTACGGAAAAGACCAGGTCACCATCGAGACCGGCCGTATCGCACGCCAGGCAACCGGCGCAGCGGTGGTCACCATGGGTGAAACCGTAGTGCTGTGTACCGTTGTCGGTGCCAAGGAAGCCAAGCCAGACCAGAGCTTCTTCCCGCTGTCCGTACACTATGTAGAAAAGGCCTATGCGGCCGGCAAGATTCCCGGTGGCTTCTTCAAGCGTGAAGGCCGCCCGTCCGAGAAAGAGACTCTGACCTCCCGCCTGATCGACCGCCCGATCCGCCCGCTGTTCCCGAACGGTTTCATGAACGAAGTACAGGTGATGATCACCGTACTGTCTGCGGAAAAAGACGTAGATCCGGATATCGCCGGCATGATCGGTACCTCTGCAGCACTGTCTGTATCCGGCATTCCCTTCGGCGGCCCGATCGGCGCTGCGCGCGTGGGTTACTCCGAGAAAGACGGCTACCTGCTGAACCCCCGTTACAGCGAGCTGAAAGAATCCGAGCTGGACATGGTTGTGGCCGGCACCAAAGACGCGGTACTGATGGTTGAATCCGAAGCGAAAGAGCTGCCGGAAGACATCATGCTGGGCGCGGTACTGTTCGCTCACCAGGAAATGCAGGCGGTTGTTAAAGTCTGTGAAGAACTGAAAGCGGAAGCTGGCAAGCCCACCTGGGACTGGCAGCCGGAAGCGGTGAACGAAGAGCTGAAGTCTGCACTGGAAAGCCAGTTCGGCGAGAAAGTTGCCGAAGCTTACAAAATCACCGACAAGCAACAGCGTACCGCTCGCCTGGCAGAACTGCGCGGTGAAGCCGCCGAAGCGCTGTCTTCTGACGAGCTGGACGAAGGCACGGTTAAGAGCTACTTCGGCAAGCTCGAGAAGAAAACCGTGCGCGGCGCCGTGGTACGTGGCGAGCCCCGTATCGACGGTCGCGACACCAAGACCGTACGTCCTATCTCCGTAGAAGTTGGCGTACTGCCGAAGGGGCACGGCTCCGCGCTGTTCACCCGTGGTGAAACCCAGGCGCTGGTCGTTTCTACCCTCGGCGCTACCCGCGATGCACAGATCATCGACGCGCTGGAAGGCGAGCGTAAAGACTACTTCATGCTGCACTACAACTTCCCTCCCTACTCTGTAGGTGAAGCGGGTCGTGTAGGCGCTACCGGTCGTCGCGAAATCGGCCACGGCCGTCTGGCCCGTCGCGGTATCGCCGCGGTACTGCCGAACCCGGAAGAATTCCCCTACACCCTGCGTGTGGTTTCCGAGATCACTGAATCCAACGGTTCCAGCTCCATGGCATCCGTATGTGGTTCCAGCCTGGCGCTGATGGACGCGGGTGTACCGCTGAAAGCACCGGTAGCCGGTATCGCCATGGGTCTGGTGAAAGAAGACGAAGGCTTCGCGGTTCTGACCGATATCCTGGGTGACGAAGACCACCTGGGCGACATGGACTTCAAAGTAGCCGGTACCGCTTCTGGTGTGACTGCTCTGCAGATGGACATCAAGATCGAAGGTATCACCGAAGAGATCATGGAAACCGCTCTGGAGCAGGCTCTGCACGCGCGTCTGCACATCCTGGCGGAAATGAACAAGGTGATCGGTGAGTCCCGTCAGGTAGTGAATGAGAACGCACCGCGTTACGCCACCCTGAAGATCCACCCGGACAAGATCCGCGACGTGATCGGTAAAGGTGGTGCGACCATCCGCTCCATCACCGAAGAAACCGGCGCCTCCATCGATATCGAAGACGATGGCAGCATCAAGGTATTCGGTGAAGACGGTGAGAGCCTGGAAGCCGCGGTTACCCGCATCGAGGAGATCACTGCGGAAGCCGAGATCGGTGCTATCTACGAAGGTAAGGTTGTGCGTATCGTCGACTTCGGCGCATTCGTGAACTTCCTGCCGGGTAAAGACGGCCTGGTACACATCTCCCAGATCGCCGAAGAGCGTGTAAACGCGGTTACCGACTACCTGAGCGAAGGCCAGATGGTTAAGGTCAAGGTTCTGGACGTAGACCAGCGTGGCCGTATCAAGCTGTCCATCAAGGAAGCCAACGCGGACGCAGCAGCGGAAGCGGATGAGGCGACTGGCGAGGAGTAATCCTCTCTGTTGAAGTTTGATTACTGCGCCCCGGGTTTCGGGGCGGTGACAGCCGGTGAGGGGTTCCGGGACACGCCGTGAACCCATC
>NZ_LZDE01000162.1 GCF_002009015.1 Microbulbifer mangrovi
GCCGAGCCCCCATGGATGGGTTATCGGGTGGGGCGCCTAGCTCGTGTCCCGCGTAGGTGCACCCGGTAGCAAAGCCGCCACTAAGCCTCCCGAATGCATACCACCAATTCTCGATAGACCAATCCAATCAAGCGCATAAATCCCGAGTTAGGTGAGTCCCTGTCCTAATTCGACCCTCAAGAGTACAATGGCCGCCCATTTACCCAACCGTTGCGCCCATGTCCGATACCAAGTTCGCCCCGCTTAAAAACGACCGATTCCTCCGTGCCCTGCTGCGCCAGCCCGTTGACCGCACTCCCATGTGGATGATGCGTCAGGCCGGTCGCTATCTGCCGGAGTACCGTGCAACCCGCGCCAAGGCCGGCTCGTTTATGGACCTGTGCCGCAATACCGAGCTCGCATGTGAGGTTACCCTCCAGCCCCTGGAGCGCTACCCGTTGGATGCCGCGATCCTGTTTTCTGACATCCTCACCATTCCCGACGCCATGGGGCTCGGACTGTATTTCGAGGAAGGTGAAGGGCCCAAATTCAAGAAGCCAGTGCGTACCAGTGCCGATATTGCAGCGCTGGAAGTGGTGAATACCGCGAGTGATCTCAGCTACGTCACCGACGCCGTCACTACCATCCGTCGCGAGCTGAACGGTCGCGTGCCCCTGATCGGCTTCTCCGGGAGTCCTTGGACCCTGGCTACCTATATGATCGAGGGTGGTTCCAGCCGCGATTTCGCCCGCGCCAAGGAAATGCTCTACAACCGCCCGGAAGACATGCACCAGTTGCTGACCGTGTTAGCGGATTCGGTGATTGATTACCTGAACGCGCAGATCCGTGCCGGCGCACAGACGGTACAGATTTTTGATACCTGGGGCGGGGCCCTGAGCCACACGGCCTATCGCGAGTTCTCCCTGCAATATATGGCGCGTATCGTTGACGGGCTGATCAAGGAGCAGGATGGCCGTGCGGTACCGGTAATCCTGTTTACCAAGGGCGGCGGCCAGTGGCTGGAAGCCATGGCAGATAGTGGCGCTACCGCACTGGGACTGGACTGGACTACCGATATCGCTCAGGCCCGCGCGCGGGTGGGCGACCGGGTCGCGCTGCAGGGCAATCTGGACCCATCGATCCTGCTGGCAAATCCGCAGCGAATCCGCGAGGAGGTCGCTTCAGTGCTGGCGGGCTTCGGTAAAGGCAGCGGCCATATCTTCAATCTCGGCCACGGAATCACCCCAAAAGTCGATCCGGCCCATGCTGGCGCCATGTTTGATGCGGTGGTGGAGCTCTCTCCGCAGTATCACCAATAATCCAAAAATCGGTCTGTAAATACTTACTGACCGTTTTTGCGTGACGCGCGTCACAAAAATGATGTCTACTAGAGAGTAGAATCGTGTGACAATCCGCCCCGCTTCGGCTTCTAGCGGGGTTTTAGTGTGTCGGCTGTGCCGTTATCTGGCTGACACCAGCAATACCCAGAACAAAAATACGCGGCAACTATCAAGTGGCAATCCAGCAGGCGAAAGTATTCGTTGAAGACTTGCAGCGAGGCATGTTTGTGTCTCGCCTGGATCGCCCGTGGACGCGTACTCCCTTCGCCCTGCAGGGCTTTTATATCCGCGATCTGGAAGAAATCCGTCAGCTGCAAAAATACTGTCGCTTTGTGTATGTCGACGTTACCAAGACGGTTGGCGACGTAGGCGTCAAGCTGCGCAAGCTGACCCGCGCAGCCAGCGAACAGATCGCAGCCCAGAAACAGTCTCAGGGGCGGGGCACTCCGCGCCGTGTCCCCGTTGCCATTAACTGTAAACCGGTTCAGATCCGGCATGATAGCTACGCGCCGCCGGAGCCGGCGCGCAAAGAGGCTGCGAAAGCCCGCCAGTTACACGAGCGTATTATCCAGGGTATGCACGAGGTCATGGTGCAGTTGAAGTCTGACCGACCGCTACCCACTGCGCAGGTAAGCCAGACTGTGTCCCAGATGGTGGATAGTGTACTGCGCAGCCCGGATGCCTATTCCTGGCTTGCGCGGGTGCGGGAAAAAGATGAACACACCTACAGTCATTCGGTTCGAGCGAGTGTGTGGGCTGTGGTTTTCGGGCGACATATCGGCCTGCGTCGCCAGGAGCTCGTGCAGTTGGGCATCGCCACCCTGCTGAAGGACGTGGGCAAGCTGTATCTTTCCGATGGAATCCTGAAAGCGCAAAAACGAGATCCACGGGAAGAGCTGGAGTATCGAAAGTTCGTGGATTACAGCGTAAAACTGTTGTCCGCAGACCCAAATGTCGATGCTCAGGTGGTGTCGATCGTGCAGTGTCACAAAGAGCAGCACGATGGCAGCGGCTATCCGCGTGGACTGCGCGGTGGGCAGATCCCGGTACTGGCACGTATGTGCGGCATCGTGACTTTTTACGATGAAGCGACCAACCCGCGCGGTGCGGAATTCCCGCTGGCGCCGTCCAAAGCGGTGGCACAGCTGTATGAATTGCGCGATTGCGCTTTCCAGGAACAGCTGGTGCTGGAATTTATTCAGTCCATCGGCCTGTATCCCACCGGCACCCAGGTGGAGCTTTCCACTGGCGAGCTGGCAGTGGTGCTGGAGCAGAGCCACAAGCGCCGCCTGAAGCCGAAAGTCATGCTGGTGACTGACGCCAACAAAAAGCTGCTGGAAAAGCCGCGGTTGTTCGATATGGCGGCGGATGATGATCGCAAGCAGTCGCTGGTGGAAAAGGGCAAGAAATCCCTGCGCGATGCCGGTTTCATCACCATCCTGCACGACCTGGACCCCGTTCGCTATCCGCAGGTGGATGTGGCGAAAGTACGCGATCAGTATCTTTTCGAGCAGCGCCTGCCGGCATTTATCGCGCGTTTTATTCCGAACCGCTGATTTCCCGGCGCAGCTTCTAATCCCTTCCGTTTTTACTTTTCTCGATTAACCCAGGACTTTCTGCTGGCAGCTTGCTGTGGCTTCTGTTTTGCGGTCCAGGGTGCGAATACTGCAAGTAGGCAGCCAGCGAGAATAACTGTCGCCAGCAACAAGCCCACGCCGTACACGTCCATCCCTCGATCCAGTAAAAAGCCCAGCAACAGTGGTGATGCCGCGGTTGAGAAAACCATGCAGGCTTGGGAAACCGAGCGGATGGCGCCGAGATGGGTGCTGCCGTAGCGCTCGGGCCAGAGTGCGCTGCCGGCGGTGCCGGTACCGGCCTGGGCCACGCCGATCAGCGCGAGATACACGTAGGGTACCCAGGGCTCCTGACGAAGGGCTAACAGCAGCAGGGCGGCGATCATCGGAAGGAGGGCCAGTGGCAGGCTGCGCTGGGCACCAAAGCGGTCCACCAGCCCTCCAGCAAAGAACAGTGCCAACAGGTGTCCCGCGGCATAGCCGCCGAAAGCTCCCGCGAGCACGCTCATCGACCAGCCCCGCTCGTCGGCGATGGCAGCCTGGTGGAACAGTACGGCGGTGACCACAAAGGGAGTCATCAGCACCGCGGGCAACAGGCAGTAAAAGCCGCGATCCCGCAATACCTGAGAGCGGGTGTAATCGCTTTCACCGCTGGGAGCTGCACTCTCACTTTGGCTGCTGTCTTCCCCGGTATCGCCGGCGAGCCACAATAGGGCTGGTAACACGGCGAGTATCAGCATCCCGGCGGCCAGCCACCACACGCTGCGCCAGCCGCTGTTCTCAATTAGCAGGGAGCCGCCGGTGGGCAACAGGGCTTCGGCGATTGGGAAGCCCAGCGCGGCAAGGGCAATTACTTTGCCGCGATTGGCGGTGAAGTAGCGACCCGCTGTGGTCATCCCCATGTGGGTCATAAATCCCTGGCCGGCAAACCGCAGCAGGAAAAACCCCGGCAGCAACATCCACGCACTCTGCGAAACGGCCAGGGTCAGGCAGCCGGCGCTCAGTAAAAGTACGCCGAGGGTGGCGACCCGTTTCAGTGGCCAGCGATCTACCAGGGTGCCTGCACCCAGTAAAACAAATGCGGACAGCAGGGTGGCAGCACTGTAACTGGCACCGTACCAGCTGTTGCTCAGCGCAAATTCCTGCCGCAGGGCGCCGCCGAAAATTGCGATAAAAAATGTCTGGCCAAACCCGGAGGCTGCGACAGCCAGCAGTGCAAAAAATGCGAGCTTGGGATTACTGCGAATAAAAAATGGTACTTGGGGCATGGCTTTGAATTTGCCTATTGGCTCATCAACGAAGTGGAGTTGAAGAGAAGGACGGGCTGCCCGCTACGGGTTTGCGAGACGTTGATTCGGGCAAAGCCCTCACCCTTCGGGCGCCTCCGGCGTCCTAAGCGGTTATACCGCTTAGTCTAAAACAGGGATGTTTTAGAA
>NZ_LZDE01000163.1 GCF_002009015.1 Microbulbifer mangrovi
TGGCCGCAGACGGTCTCACAAAGGTTTACCCGGTATCGACACCGTCTCGTCAAAGTTCAGAGTGTTTGTTGCACTCTATTTCGTTGTTTAATTCACTTCCGCGCAGATGACGCGCAACCCTCTGCTTTCCAGCTGCGCGCAAACCTTGTCGTCAATTCCGCTGTCGGTCACCAGGGTGCCAAACATCTCCCAGCTCAGTTCCAGGTTGGGGATTCTTCTTCCGACTTTGCTCGATTCCGCCATCACGATGACTTCGCGGGCCACATCTGCCATCACTCGCGACAGACCGATCTGCTCGTTGAATGTGCAGGTGCCGCGCTCGAGGTCGATGCCATCGGCACCGATAAACGCCTGGTCGAAGTCGTAGCCGCGCAGGACCTGTTCCGCCACCTGTCCCTGGAAGGCTTCGAAGTGGGGGTCCCAGGTGCCGCCGGTCATCAGCAGGGTGGGTTCGTTTTCCAGTTCCCGCAGCTGGTTGGCGACGTGCAGTGAGTTGGTCATGACCACTAGGCCGCGTTTTTTGTCGAGCTCGGTGATCAGTCCGGTGGTGGTGCGGCCATAGTCGATGACGATGCGGTTGTGGTCGCGGATCAGTTCGGCGGCGGCGCGGCCGATGGCGCGCTTGGTGAAAGAAAGCGGGTCCTCGGCAACCAGTTCCCGGGGCAGGGGGATGGCACCGCCGTGACGGCGCAGCAGCAGGCCACTGTCTTCCATGGCTGCCAGGTCCTTTCGGATCGTAACTTCTGAGGTTTCGAACTGGCGTGCCAGTGCTTCGACACTGGCTTCGCCGGCTTCGTTGATCTGCTGCAGTATCTGATGGCGTCGCTGTTGGGTGTTGCGTTTCGACATGGCTTCTTAAGTTTCGATTCGTAAGTTAAGCATAGCAAACCGAAATTTAATATCACAACCCGAATTTGGAGAAACGCATCTCACTACGAGGCGGTTTCCAGGTATTTCTTCAGTGCCTTCAGGAATCTCGCCAGTTCGCCACCGGTAACGGCTCGGTGGTCGGCGGTAATGGAGAGGGGCAGCAACTTGCGCACCCGCGCCTTGCCTTTGTGGGGCAGCACCGCCTTGTGCCCGCGTCCGCCGCCGACGATGCATACGAGGGGTGGCACGACGATCGGGGTGGCAAAACGACCGGCAAGGCTGCCGAAGTTTGAGAGGTGGATGGTGGCGCCCTGGAGTTCTTTCTGCGGGATGGCGCCTGCCTCGGCCTGCTGTTTGAAGCGGGCAATACTCTCCAGTATCGCTTCGTCGGACTGGGCACCGATGTCTTGGAGCACCGGGACGAACAGGCCTTTGGGTGCGTCTACCGCCAGGCCCACGTTGACCGGGGTTTTCGGTTCGAGCGTTTCGTTTTCAAAATGGGCATTCAGATTCGGCTCTTCCGCGGCGGCGTGAGCGATGGCTTTGAGCAGCTGCAGGGTAGGGCTGGTGCCTTTGGGCCAATCGGAGATATCCACCTCGTCGAACAGGGTCATGGGGCACACCTGGTCGCGGGCGCGGTTCATCGCCATCGTCATGGCGCGACGGGCTGGAGCCGCTTCCGCTGAGGTCCGCGATACCTCGGTAATTTCGACGTTCGTTTTCGGTTTTTGGCTGCTTTTATCCGATTTTTCACTCCATCTTGGCAATGTTTCGCCGCGGGCGGCGGCACGTACTTCCGCTTCGCTGAAGCGGGCACCGGAAGGGTGCAGGCTATCGAGGTCGACACCGAGGCGACGCGCCAGCGCGCGCACCGCGGGAGTGGCGCAGCGAGGTCGGTTGGTAACGGGGCGCTGCTCGACGGCGAGCGCTTCGCTGCCCTGCTCAATCTTGCCGACAACGGTGCCGCTGTCTATGGCCGATTCTGCAGTGGGCGGCTGGCCTGCCGGCGCCTCGTCGGCATCCGATTCAGCGTCCGCAAAGCCGATCAGCGGCTGTCCGGTTTCCAGTGTTTCGCCCTCGGCGGCGAACAGGGTTTGCACGCTTCCGGCAAATGGTGACGGGACTTCCACCAGCGCTTTGGCGGTTTCCACTGTGACCAGGACCTGGTCAGCTTTGACGCTGTCGCCCTCATCCACATGCCATTCGCGGATTACCGCATCCGGCAGGCCTTCGCCCAGATCGGGCAATCGGAAGATCTTCATCGGTCGCCCTCCCGCGCATACTCCAATGCGATACGAGCGCTGGCCAGTATCCGCTCTACACCTGGCAGGTAGGCGTTCTCCAATTGGTAATAGGGCATCACCGTGTCGTAGCCGGTTACCCGCTGCACCGGTGCCTCCAGCAGGTCGAAGGCATACTCCTGTATCTGCGCGGCGATCTCCGCCCCCAGCCCGCCAAATCTTGCGGCCTCGTGCACCACCACACAGCGACGGGTCTTTTCCAGGGAATCGATAATGCTGTGGATATCCAGTGGTTTGAGCGTTGCGGGATCGATGACCTCCGCCTGGATCCCCTCTGTGGATAGTTGCTCGGCGGCAGCCAGGGTCTCCTTTACGCTGGCGCCCCATGCGACCATGGTCAGGTCACTGCCTTCCCGCAGTACAAAGGCGCTGTCCAGCGGTAACGCTTCGCCGTTGTCCGGTACCGGCTGTTTGGCAGCGCGGTAGATTCGCTTGGGCTCCAGAAACAGTACCGGATCGGGATCCCGTATCGCGGCCAGCAACAATCCGTAGGCCCGCGCCGGGGAGGAGGGGACCACGACGCGCAGACCGGGGACATGTGCAAACAGCGCCTCGGTACTCTCTGAATGGTGTTCCGGCGCGTGGATGCCGCCACCGTAGGGCGCGCGATAGACAATGGGACAGGACAGGCGACCGCGGGTGCGATTGCGCATGCGCGCGGCGTGATTGAGGATATGGTCAAGGCCGGGGTAGATAAATCCCATAAACTGGAATTCGGCCACCGGCCGAAGTCCCTGGGTGGCCATACCAACGGCGATACCCGCAATCATGGTTTCCGCAAGCGGGGTATCCAGCACCCGCTCGCTACCGAATCGTTGCTGTAACCCGTCCGTTGCCCGAAATACGCCGCCGTTGGCACCAATATCCTGGCCAAACACCACAACATCGCCGTCCCGCTCCAGTTCGTGGGCCAGTGCCTGGGTCACGGCCTCCACCAGGGTAATTGCCTTGGTTTCTTCCCCCATCTACTCCCCCCGGTTCCCTGTTTGCGCCTGCTCATCGCGCAGCTGGTCGTACTGTTCGTAGAACGCAGCCGGCAGCTGGGCGTACAGGTGATCGAAGATGGCTGTGGCCGGTTCCGGGTCGCGGGACTCCCAGCGATCCAGCGCGGCCTCCATGATCTGCGCCAGCTCCCGATCCAGATCCTGCTGTTTGGCATCGCTCCACAGGCCCTGAGCGCGCAGATAGCTATCCAGTCGCTTGATCGGCTCCCACTGCCAGGCGTCCTCCAGTTCCCGCGCACTGCGATAGCGACTGGCGTCGTCGGCAGTGGTGTGATCGCACAGGCGATAGGTCATGGCCTCGATCAGCGCCGGACCATCCCCCTGGCGCGCGCGCGCGATGGCGTCCCGCACAGCCCAGGCGACGGCGATTACATCGTTGCCATCTACCTGCAGGGCGGGGATGCCCGCGGCAATCCCTTTCTGGGCAATGGTCTGGGTACCGGTCTGGGCATGGCGCGGGACGGAAATGGCCCACTGGTTGTTGTTTACCACGAACACCACCGGCAGCTGCCAGGCGCCAGCGAGATTCATGGCCTCGTAGAAATCCCCCTTGGAAGTGGCGCCCTCACCGGAACTGGCGACGGCTACCTGCAGTGGCCGGCCATCCTGTGAGTGGCGATATTTGAGTGCAAAGGCAACACCGGCGGCGTGCAGGGCCTGGGTAGCGATAGGAATACACACGGGCAGGTCGCCGGGTTGGTGTTGAAAGTTCTGCCCGCGCTCGTCGCCGCCCCAGTTGGCAAGAATCTCCTCGATCAGTACGCCGCGCTCGAGAAAGGCGCCGGTTTCCCGGTAGTAGGGACAGTAGATGTCTTCGCCGATCATGGCATTGGCGGTGGCGACGCCGATGGCTTCCTGGCCGAGAGAGGAGGGGTAGGTGCCTAGGCGGCCGGTGCGCTGCAGTTTTACCGCGCGGTCATCCACTAGTCTCGCGAGCTGCATCTGGCGCAGGCAGTAGCTGAGCCAGTCGGGGGTCGCGAATTCCGGCAGGGTCTGGGTTGTCTGCCCCTGTTTGTCCAGATACTGGAGGTAGGCGATATCAAAGGAAGCCTGGAGCTGCAAGCGGGGTTTGTGCATCGGCTGGGTTCCTTGGATTCCGATGCTTTTAGTGTAGTTGGGAGAAACCTTCGGGTTGTGGGGTTCGTTTTATCTTGGTTCCGTGGCAGTAAACCACCGCGTATGGGGTTACAGCGGTCCTGAAAAGCCGCAC
>NZ_LZDE01000164.1 GCF_002009015.1 Microbulbifer mangrovi
GACGCTTCTGAAAACAGGTACCCAGCACTCTGCCTTCGCATTTAGATTTTTACATTGGAAAGGTTTGCGTTACTTGGTCAAACGCAGCATCAACTTCATCATTTTATCCGCAAGATTGCCGTAAGGCGGCATCAACAGTTTCAGCGGATCCAGCGGGCCCTGGTAAAAAACAGGACGCAGTTTGGAGAAGGTGAGGAATCCTTCATAACCGTGGTAGTGGCCCATGCCACTCTCGCCCACACCGCCAAACGGTATATCGTGCTGGCCCACATGCAGAACCGCATTGTTGACGCTGACACCGCCAGACATCACGTGATCGATATAGTAATCGCGCAGGCCCTTGTCATTGGTAAACGGATAGATAGCCAGCGGGCGGTCGCCGCGGTTGATATAGGCTGCGACTTCTTCGCGGTTTTTGTAAGTTTTTATGGGCAGAAGCGGGCCAAAGATTTCCCGTTGCATGATTTCCATATCTTCATCGACGTCAATCACCAGATGCGGTGGGAATTTCTGGATTTCATCGTCGCGGCTGCCCTGGCCGTCGGTCAGGTCGATAGCGGTTGCCCCCTTGTGTACCGCGTCGTCCAGGGTTTTCCACAGGCGGCGGAAGGAGGGTTCATCGATCACCGCGGTGTAATCCTTGACCTGAATATCCGGATAGCGCTTTCGGAAAACCTGTTTGGCTTTTTCTACAAAGGCTTCCACTTTTCCTTCCGGAAGCAGCAGGTAGTCCACGGTGGTGCAGATCTGGCCGGCGTTGAACAATTTCCAGAAAAGGATCCGCTCGCACGCGGTATCAATATCGAAATCCGGGCCGACGATGGCCGGTGACTTACCGCCCAGTTCGAGGGTCACCGGAGTGAGGTTGGCGGCAGCGGAGGCCATGACTTTGCGCCCGGTTTCTCCGGAGCCGGTGAAAATCAGGTGATCGAATTTCAATTTGGAAAACGCTTGCCCCATGCCACCGGCACCTTCGAGAAATACCAGCTTGTCTTCCGGGAAATAATCGCCGCTGATGCGCTTCAGCAGCGCCGCAAGGCGATTGGAATTTTCCGACATTTTCACCATGGCGCGGTTGCCAGCGGCAAAAATATTGATCAGTGGACCAAAGGAAAGATTGACCGGGAAGTTCCACGGCACGATCACGCCAACCACGCCGAGAGGTTGCGGAATCACCTTGTTGGAGGATGTGGGGAACGCGGTGATGTCTACATGGCGGCGCTGGGGCTTCATCCACTTTTTCAGTTTCTTGATCGTATCCTTCACCCCGTCCAGCGCGGGGAAAATTTCCGCAAACAGGGTTTCGTGGTGGGAGCGGTTGCCGTAGTCATCGCTCACCGCCTGTACGATTTCATCCTGATGGTCGCGGATCATCCGGGCCAGGGCCTTCAGATCTTTTACTCGCTGCTGATAATCGGGGGCCGGGTCGGCCAAGTAGGCCTGACGCTGGTGGGCGAGCAGGTTTTCGAGAAGGGCGGCCTGGGCATCATCGCTGGTCAGTGTCTGGGTATTCATGGTCGCTCCGCAGGTTGATTTCGGGCTTCTTGGAATAGTGTGCCGGTAACATGGGCACTTTCAGTTGTACCCAGAATACGAGGTTCCGGCCAACAAGAGTTGACCGATTGCGTCACGAAATTGACAGATCGCGCAATCCGCTGCGCCAGTGGTGGTCAGCCCGGGTGCTGGCGCAGCCAGGCTCTGGGGCTGGCGCCCATGATCCGTGTGAAGGCGCGGGTCAGGGCGCTGAGCTGGCTGTAACCCACCAGTTCGGCGATTTCCGTGAGCGACAGGTCGCCTTCCAGTAAGTAAGTGCACACCTGCTCTATACGGGTGCGGTCCAGTAGCTGCTGGAAGCTGGTACCTTGCTGGCGGAGCCGCGCCTGCAGGGTACGCGGCGCCATATTTACGCTATCGGCGACTTTCTCGAGCGTGACCGGGCCGCGTGGCAGGAGGTTGGTGATGTTCCACAGGAGCTGTTCCTGAAATCCGTCAAGCTGCTTTTTCTTCAGGAAACTGTCGATAAGGCCGCGCATTTCCGGATTGGCGCCCGCCACGGGGCGCTCCAGCATGGATGCAGCGAAGGCAATGCCATTGGACGCGCAATCAAAGTAAACCGGGCACTGGAACAGGTCCCGATAGGGAGTGAGGCCGCCCGACGCAGTTGGCGCTGGACCGCTCAGGTAAACGGCGCTCAGCGGCACGGGCTCGGCAAGTAAAAAGCGGATCATGTTGACGCCGCCGGCCACCAGATTGTCACTGTGCTGGCGCGAATGCGCGGAGGGGCCGTCGAAGTTGTACCGGGAGTGCAGCTGGGCGATGTCGCCTTCCTCCTCGTACCAGACTTCGAGCCCCTGGGCCGTTTGGCCGATGGAGGATGTGATGGTTTCCAGAGCATCGCGCAGGGTCGCGCACTGTTGCAGGAGCAGCCCTACGGTGCCGAATGCGGAAATATTCTGTTGCTGGGCCAGCCTGAGGCCGAAGTCCGCGCGGCCACTCAGGCGCGCACCCAGTTCCAGCAACTCGACCTTGGTTTCCATCGGGATCATCAGGTCGGGTCTGTCCAGATAGTCTGCTGGCAGGGACAGGCGCTGCAGCAGTTCCCCGACATTGACTCCGAAGCTGCCGAGCAGGCTTTTATAGCCGGTGAGCGCGCTGGCGCGGACCATGGGGAGCAAGGCTTATCCTCTCGATTGGCTTTGACTCACCATGATACCGAACCCGCCACCCGTTGGCGCCACCGGCGATTTATTTCTCGTTCATGGCCTGCTCCATGGCGGCCTCCTGCTGGCTGAGTTCCGCCAGGGCAAGTAGCAGCGGTGAAACCCGCGACTCGCTGATTTCCCGGGTAATCTCTTCCAGTTGCTGCTGCACGGGATTACTTTCCGCGACATGCAGTGAGGGATGCATTTCCTCCGGCGCAGTCTCAAGCAGTGGCGACTGCGCTTCGTCGGCAGAGGTGATCTCGTAATAAACCACCGGCAACCGGGGGCTCGCCGCGGGGCGCTCGAACTCCCCGAAACGGGAGTTCGCCCGGTAATTACCGAAATCCTTGTCCAGGGCCAGGGGGCTGGATTTTTCCTGTTCAGGCTCGAAGCTGACCGAGATGCTCAAGTCTTTGTAGAAAACCCAAGCCCAGCCGTTGGGATAGTATTCCCCGCCCACGGGGCCAAACACCGGATCAAAGTAAAGCCCGGCGTGGCCGCCCTGCAGGTTGGCATTGATATCCGCGTGCGCCAGAGTGATCAGGCGGCCGTGCAGCTGCAGGAACTCCCGCTCCCAGGTCACGGTGGGATAGGGATACATATCGGAGCGGAGCAGGGTAAGGAAATCGACATTGACGTTGTTTTCGATTTCCGTTGCGTCGCTGTCGGTATTGTCCTCGATATTCTGGTCCTTGCCGTTGTTGCCGTCATCGGTAATTACCGCGGTGTTGTCGACCTGCTGTACCGTGGCATCCAGGGGGTAATCCACGATCACGGCAAAGGTAATACTGCCCTCCTCTCCGGGGGCCAGGGTGCCCACATCGAAGGTGAAGGTGTCGCCGTTCTGTACCCAACCGGAGGTTGAATTGGCGGCGTCGAAACTGGTGTTCGCTGGCAGGGTTTCGGTTATCACCACGCCGGCTGCAGTGGCGGTACCGCGGTTGCCGTATTCCAGGGTGTACACCAGGGTTTCGGAAGGTTTCGGCACCGCATCGTTGTCATCCTTGTCGATATACAGATCCACGAATTCAATTTCTAGGATTTCATCGTCGCGGTTGTTTTCCGGTGTCGGGTCTTCGCCGTTACTACCATCGTCGTCGACCACCACCGTATTGGTTTGCGGGCCGACGTTGCTGGGCACGTCTTCGACCACCACGGCTGCAACACTCAGGGTGACGCTATCGCCTGCTGCCAGATTGCCGATATTCCAGGTCACGGTGCCGGCGTCGAGATCGATGATGCCGCCATCGCTGGCGACAAAATTCGTAAACAGGTTGGTGTCGGGCAGGGTGTCGGTAACCACTACGCCGGTGCCACCCTGATTGCCCTGGTTACTGACTTCGATGGTCCACTCTACGGCGTCGCCCGGATTGGTGGGGTCATCGAAGTTCTCGATCTTGTCGATCACGTAGTCCGGTTGAGCGTCGGTAGGGGTGACCTCATCGTCGGTATTGTCTTCCAGATTCTGGTCGGGACCGGTGTTGCCGTCGTCCTCGATAGTGGCGGTATTATCGAGCTCCTCCACGCCGGCTGGGATGGGGTCGTCGATGATCACCGCAAAATCCACACTGCCATTTTCGCCAGCGGCGAGCTCGCCGAGCGCCAGGGTCAGCGTATCGCCATCCAGTACCCAGCGCGGGTCGGAATTGGCCGCATCGAAGCTGGCGTACTCCGGCAGCGTTTCGGTGATCACCACGCCACTGGCATCGGCGGTGCCGTTGTT
>NZ_LZDE01000165.1 GCF_002009015.1 Microbulbifer mangrovi
CAGGTCTTTTACGTCGTAGCCGCCCTCGAACACGATACCGGCCTCTTCATTACTCACAAAAAGGTTTTCGGTAAGCACGCGCTCTGGGGCCGAGGCGGTGGCGCGATCGCGCAATACCAGCTCGGCACCAGGATTGAAGGTAGAGGGCGCATAGAGGTCGCTGGTCACCAGCATGTCGTCTTCGTCGCGATTCAGTGTGCGGCGCACATAGACCACCGGGTAATCCACGACCACCGGATCTTCGGACTGATCACCACCACCGAGGCTGGAGCTTTCACCGCTGCCACCGGAGCAACCGGCGAGCAGTAGTAGAGCCACGAGCCCGCCGGCCAGCGTATAGATTTTATTCAAGAATTTACCCTCAACTTGGCTTGGCCCTTGCCGCATTTTTATTCGTTTCGCAGTGGTTGCTCACCGTCGCCGCGGCGCCAAAACTGGACTAGCGTCCCAGATAACAGGGCGAGCGTAATGGGTGCGATTCTCTCGGTTGGCCCGTGTTGTCTCAAGCGGTGCACATGGTTTTTGCCAACCAGAACACGGTTTAAATTTTTACCGCTGGCCAATCACTTCACTTTCTTTAGTATCAGTGACCGGTCTCAAGACATAAAAAATACTGCGCAGGCATTACCCGCGTGGTAATGAACCTTACGCGAACCAGCCCATGAAAATGAAATCGCCCGCTGCGCGCATGCTGCTCGCGGCGACCGCCTGTGTCAGCGCCTCGCTCAGTGTACTTGCCTATGCCGATCCGCAGGAGCAGGCAGCACAGATCCACAGCCGCATTACCGGAGTCAAACCGAGCGTCGATGTCCTCAAGGCCATGGCCGAAGATATCGCCAACGGCAATGCTGATTCGGCAGCTTACCGGGCGATGGACAACGATGCCTTCTATGATGTGACGCTAAAAAACCTGGTCACACCCTGGACCAATCGCGACGGCGACAACTTCGCCCCACTGAACGACTACACCGCAACGGTGATCGGCATGGTGCGCGATGAAGTGGATTTTCGGGAAATCCTGTCCGGCGACATCATCTATACCGGCGCTTCCGGCCTCGGGCTACCCAACTACAGCAATAGCGACAATGCGCACTACACTGCGCTGGAAGAAAGTGGCTACCCGCTACAGACCGCCCTCGAGCGCCATACCCAGTCATCGGTAACCGGCCTGCCCGGCGATGCGACTGCCGGGGTGATGACCACCCGCGGCGGGGCCAAAGCCTTTTTCTACGCGGGCACCAACCGTGCCATGTTCCGCTTCACCCTGATGAACCACCTGTGCCGCGACCTGGAACAGGTGCACGACACGTCGCGCCCGCCGGATCGTATCCGTCAGGATGTGAGCCGCAGTCCCGGCGGAGACAGCCGCGTGTTCCAGAACAACTGCGTGGGCTGTCACAGTGGCATGGATCCCATGGCCCAGGCATTTGCCTACTACGACTACGTGTACGACGTGGACAATGATCCTACCGGGGAAGACGGTCAGCTGGACTACAACCGCAGCGGCGATACCGATCCAGCAACCGGCACCCGGGTAAAGGCCAAAAACCACATTAACAGTGCCACCTTTCCCTATGGCTTCGTAATTCCCGATGACAAGTGGGACAACTACTGGCGCGACGGACCGAACATGCACCTGGGCTGGAGCAGCGCACTGCCCGGCTCGGGCAATGGCGCCAAGTCCATGGGACGGGAACTGGCCAACAGTGAGGCCTTTGCCCAATGCCAGGTCACCAAAGTATTCGAGCAGGTCTGCCTGCGCGCACCGGAAGACAGCGCGGACCGCAATCGCATCGCGAGCATGACCGACAGTTTTACCGGCAACGGCTACAAGCTGAAGCAGGTCTACGCGGACGCTGCGGTTTACTGTGCGGGGGAATAATGCAATGAACTATGAATCCGCTGGCACACTCAAATCGCTGCTGCTGACCGCCGTAAACCTACACGCACTGGTTACACGGCCACAGCTGAAAAAAACCCTACTGTTATCCACCGTGTTCGGCTCCGCATTGCTTGTGGCCTGTTCCGGCGGCAGCGGTCAGTCCACCGAGACCCTGCCCAATACGAACCCGGACTCCGGCGATACCAGCTACTCCGGTCCCGCGCCGGAAAATGAAGACGTACAGAATTACAAACGCTATATCTGGGACAATCTTGCTGCGGAAAATCGCTGCGGCAGTTGTCACATCGAAGGCAACCAGAGTCCACGCTTTGTACGCGGCGACGATATCAACCTCGCCCATGACGAGGGCCGCGACCTGGTGAATCTCGGCAGCCCGGAGGATTCACGCCTCGTCACCAAGGTGGTCAGTGGCCACAATTGTTGGCTGGCAAATGCCGATACCTGTGGCGAGATCATCACCAATTACATCGAGGAGTGGGCCGCAGCCGCGGGCTCGGTGGCGAGCACCATTACCCTGACGCCTCCCACCGAGCGCGAGGTCGGCGCGAGCAAAAGCTTCCCCGCTTCCAGCGGCAATTTTGCCACCACCGTCTATCCACTGCTGCAGGAATACTGCGCAAGTTGCCACAGCGAGGATGCGGAAACCGCGCAACAGCCCTACTTCGCCAGCAGCGATGTAGACCAGGCTTACGAGGCATCAAAAGCGCGGATGGATCTGGATAACCCGGAGAATTCCCGTTTTGTGGTTCGCCTCGGCAATGACTTCCACAACTGCTGGAGCGACTGTGCCGAAAACGCGGACACCATGGCCGCGGCGATCAGAAATTTCGTAGACGGTATCGCGGTGACAGAAGTGGACCCGAACTGGGTCACCAGTAAGGCGCTTTACCTTACCGACGGCATCGTCTCCAGCGGCGGTGGCCGAATCGAGAACAACGCCATTGCCCTGTACGAATTCAAGTCCGGCAGCGGCACCACCGCTTACGATACTTCCGGGGTCAATCCGGCCATCGATCTCAGCCTGTCGGGCGACGTGGAATGGCTCGGCTCCTGGGGTATCCAGTTGAATGGCGGTAAGGCCCAGGCATCCACTACCAGCAGCAAGCGCCTGTTCGATACCCTCACCGGCACCGGCGAGTATTCCATTGAGGCGTGGGTGGCCCCGGCCAATGTGGTACAGGAAGGTCCGGCGCGGATCGTCACCTATTCCGGTGGCAACGATATCCGCAACTTTACCCTCGGCCAGGCGATGTACAACTACACCTTCCAGAACCGCAACGATGCCAGCACCGATGCCGATGGCATGCCCGCGCTGATCACCGAAGATATGGCCGAGCGCGCCCAGGCAACCCTGCAACACGTGGTGGCCACATTCGATCCGATCAATGGCCGCCGCCTGTATGTAAACGGCGAATTCACCGGTGATGCGGACCTGGTTGCCGCGGGGCTGTTGTCCACCTGGGACGACACGTTTGCCCTGGCACTGGGCAGTGAAGTATCCGGCGATAATGTATGGCAGGGCTCAATCCGCCTGCTGGCAATCCATTCAAGGGCGCTGACCCAGGACGACATCCTGACCAATTACGAGGCAGGCGTGGGTGAGAAATACCTGCTGCTGTTCAAGGTCGAGGAGCAGACCGATGTACCCCAGGGGTACGTGATGTTTGAGGTCCAGCAGTATGACAACCACGGTTACCTGTTCAGCGAGCCCAAGTTCATCTCACTGGAAGATGGTGTCTCTCCCGACGGCGTGATCATTCAGGGCATGCGTATCGGCATCAATGGCCGCGAGGCTGTTGTCGGCCAGTCCTGGGCGAATCTGGACACTACCGTGACTGCCACTGAATACGATGCGGAAACCGGCCAACAGCTTTCGCCGCTGGGCACCATCATCACCCTGGAAAAGGGCCCCACTGCGGACGAGTTTTTCCTGACGTTCGAACGACTCGGCAATGAGGAGTTCGTACGCGTTGAAGCTACACCGGCAGCACCCGCGGCGCCCGCCGACCTGACACCGCAACCGCGTATTGGTATCCGCCGCTTCGAGCAGATTCACGCGGCCCTGTCTGCGGCGACCGGGGTTTCCAGCACGCACCCGGCCGTGGTGGAAACCTGGCAGAAGGTGAAACAGCAGCTACCGGTGGAAGCGGATATTCGCGGTTTCCTCGCGGCACAGCAGATGGGTATTACCCAGCTGGCGGTGAAGTACTGCAGTACGCTGGTGGATGACACCGGCGCGCGCGCCAGCTATTTCCCGGGCTTCGATTTCTCGGCAGGTGCCGGCGAAGCTTTTGACACGGCCGCGGAACGCGCGCAGGTAATCGATCCGCTGCTGGAAAACCTGCTCGGCCGCCCGATTGCCTGGCCCGCTGCGGTAGGCGGCCACACCGCACAACTGGCGACGGCGCCGGATGAGAGTGCGGTGCGCGCGGAGCTGGACAGTCTGATCGATACCATGACCGCGTGCGGCAGCGGCTGTGACGCGAATCGCACCCCCACCACCGTGAAAGCAACCTGCGCGGCGGCGATGGGTAGTGCGATGATTTTGATTCACTGATTTATGGATTCCCGCGCTTCGTAGCGGGAGCAGCTTCGTTAGCGGGACGGGGCCAGCGGTACAACCCCGGCAAACAACCTGTCGGCAAATGTTTGCCGGGGTTGTACTGCTGGCCCCTGCCACATATGTCGGCAAATGGCATCCTTCTAACAGGGTGCAAATACATAACGCGAAGGGCTGCTGCCGGGGGCCGCTCGCGAGACCTTCTAAAACAGGG
>NZ_LZDE01000166.1 GCF_002009015.1 Microbulbifer mangrovi
AAGGCGAGCCGCAAGCCGGGCACGGAAAAAATCCATACTGGAGCGATTCACTCAAAAGAGAGCCTGATTTATCCGCTGTACATGGAAGCCAGCGTGAAAATCACCAACCTCACTCTGGCGAATGCCTTCTGGCTTTTGAGCGCCGACTCCACCCAGGAAATCGATATCCTCGAAACCTACGGCAGTGACCGTCCATCGGAAGTCTGGTTCGACCAGCGTATCCATCTGAGCCACCACGTCTTTATCCGCGATCCTTTCCAGGACTATCAGCCGAAGGATCCTAGTACCTGGTATGCGAAACCCGATGGCGGCAGCTGGCGAGAAGACTATGTGCGCGTAGGTACCTACTGGAAAGACCCGTGGACGCTGGAGTATTACGTTAACGGTGAACTGGTGCGAGTCTCCTCGGGTACTGATGTAATCGACCCTTACGGATTTACCAATGGCACAGGCCTAAACAAGCCGATGCAGGCCATTTTTGATGCAGAACACCAGGGCTGGCGTGATACGCAGGGAACACTACCGCCGTCTGACGAAGAGCTGGCTGATCCTGCGCGCAATAAATTCCAGGTTGACTGGGTGCGTTTTTACAAACCGGTTCCCGAAGCCAACAACTGCGGGCCCGATGATACAGCTCCAGGAAATAGCAGTGTCGAAGTTGTGATCGAAATGTCCGAGTTCACCTCAACCGGCAAGGATGGCGCGCCAGTTGCCTGGGATGCGGTACATGGATTCAATGCGAATGGCGAAAATATTAACTACAACACCCTGGGAGACTGGGCAGAATATCCGGTAGAATTTCCGCGCGCAGGCTACTACTGGGTAACACTCGCTGCCGCCACGCCGACCCCTTCGGGAACTGCCGCTGACGTACAACTGGATGGCACCTATGAGGGCACTATCACCGTTACCAACACCGGCGGATGGGAGAAGTATCGGGATTTTGAGCTGGAAAACCCGATCTATATTGCCAATGCCGGCACTCACACACTGCGGGTACAAAGCTCCGGCGGCGCGGCTTGGCAGTGGAACGGTGATGAGGTTCGGTTCTCCCGCAACAAAGGGCAGTCTTTACATCGCAATACCGAAAGTGAAAAGCCGAGAAATGGTGATTTAGATCGTTGCCAACGGCCGGACTAAAAAATCTACGCTCAAAGCGAAAAAGCTGGGAATCAAAAAAAATAAATAACGAAATGTAGTTTGGAGAATATTTTTATGAAACGCCTGATTTTTTCTGAGCGGCTCGCGATACTGATTCTGGCAGGCACCCTCAGTGCCTGCGGCGGAGGAGGTAGCGTTGGTGACAACGAGAACCAACCACCCGACAATGAATCTACTCAAGAAGATACTCGCCCTGATACATTCTCGTTTACCCCCATTAACGATGCAGAATTGAACACCGAGTATACTTCTTCCGCCATTACCGTTTCCGGGATCAATGCCGCGGCCAATATCAGTATCAGCGGTGGTGAGTATTCGGTAAATAACGGCGCCTTTAGCGATAATACGGCAACGGTTGAAGACGGGGATAGTGTGGTGGTCCGCGTTAGCACCGGGCCCCAATACAGTGCAGCGGTTACCGTGACTCTCAGCATCGGTGGAATCAGCGCTGACTTCACCGTGACCACCAAAGCAGAGCCGCAACCGGAGCCAGAGCCGCCGGCAAGCGATTCTGTTAAGGTCGATTTCAACCTGAATATGCGCCATACCGTGGGCGGGGAATCCGAGTTCGACCGTCGCAAGTTCATAACCGTACACGCGTCGAATACCGAAAATGACTGGGTTGGAGGTAATACCCAGAGTGCGGGTGCGCCGAACGAGGACCCCGACCTGATAACCAACTTCCTGGATGGCTACGATGTATACCTCGGGCGTGATACTGGCGGTATGAAGTGGCAATTGAGCCAGTTACCCGAGGACGGCGCGCGCCCTGGCTTTATCGACGAAGCGGCCGCGGCCAGTAAAGGCGGTGGTATGCGCTGGAATTACACCGAAGGAGCTTCCGTTAGCGCGCAGCTTGCGCGAAAACACGAACACCGTGCGACCGATATGATCGTGGGTGGTCAGCAGCATCCATACTGGCCCAATGGCGACGATACCGGCATGGGCTGGTCTTTCTCCACCACCGACACTGTAGAAGAACCCTTTGGCACCGCTGTTGGCCACTACATGGCGAACTTCCTGTACGAGTATTTCAATCGGGGGGAGAGCGATGCATACGGCCAGCCGAAGCCCGTATTTCTCGAGGTAATGAACGAACCACTCTATGATCTGGTGGACTACCCGAAGGCGAAAGACGAAGGTACAACGCCAGAAGATGTTTTCAAGTTTCACAATGCGGTAGCCAATGAGGTGCGCGCGTATCGTGACGCATGGAATCAGCCTTCCCACGACAATGTATTGATCGGCGGTTACACCGTGGCCTTCCCGGACTTTGACAAGGACAATTTCAACCGCTGGGAAGAGCGCGACAAACTGTTCATCGATATCGCCGGCGAAAATATGGATTTCCTGTCGATACATTTTTACGACTTCCCGGCGATCAGCGGCACCCGCCGTCTGCGTCGTGGTAGCAACGTGGAAGCCACTTTCGATATGCTTGAACAGTACAGTCTGATGGCCACTGGCGTGCGCATGCCATTTCTGGTCTCCGAGATCGGCGCCACTGTACACAGCATGATGAATGACCCCTGGTCACCCGAGCGCGACGGCTACAAACTGCGCGCGCTCAACGGGCTTACCATGAATATGCTGGAACGCCCGGATCAGATCCTGAAGTCGATTCCGTTTGTGACCATCAAGGCAGAATGGGGCCGGCAATCGGAAACAGTACCCTACTCCAACCGACTGATGCGCCAGAAGAAGGAGGCCAGTGGCGAGACTGGCGACGAGTGGGTGTATACCGAGTTCGTAAAGTTCTACCAGCTCTGGTCTGAAGTCAAAGGCACCCGTGTAGACAGCTGGGCCAGCGACCTCGACGTGCAAACCAATGCGTATGTAGACGGCAATACCGCATACCTGATCCTGAACAATCTGGAAGAAGAGGCGTCCACGCTGGATCTCTCTACCCTAGGGGTAGCGGGCAACACTCTGCAGAGTGTGAATATCAAGGAGTTGCACTACGGCAATGACGGCAAACCGGTGCTGGATGAAACCGAGTCCGCCGAAATGCCGCAGGAGTTTGCCCTGAAGTCGCAAGCTACCGCTATATTGAAGCTGACATTCGCGGACAGTATCGCGATCGACGGTGACAGTATGGAAACCAAGTACTACGCCGACAAATACAAGCAGCCCATCACCGCCGGCGCAAAACTGCAGTTCGCAATCAACGATGTTGCTGTCGGTGAAAACGGTGAGGCAGTGCTGCGCCTGGGGATAGGCCGCGACCATGGAAAATCCCTGGCACCGAACGTTACCATCAATGGAAATACCGTCAGCGTGCCAGAGGACTACCAGGGCTACGACCAGTACTACAACGGTAAGGGACGTCCCCAATACTTTGGTGTCATCGAAATTCCAGTGGATATCGCCTACCTGAGCCAGAACAATACGATCGAGGTCGTATTTGATGACGATGGTGGTTTCCTGAGTACCGCAACCATGCAGGTATTCAACACCACGGCACCACTCTCACGCGGTGCGCGCGAGTAGCTTGACTGTCGCGCTGATTACGAACCACGCGATATAAATTCACTGGATTATCTTCACAATGCCGGCGGAATTTTCCGCCGGCGCATTTCCCACTTCTCTCCTCTTGCGTTCCCACAAATAAGTGGCGCCAGTTCTCATCGCAGAAAATGTTCTGAGCAAAAACGCGCCAACGCACCGAAACATGATTGTCAACTGTTAACAATATATTATTTAATCCGGTTGACGGCAGACATAACGCTAATAGTGCCGCACACCCAAATCAGCACAACCATGCTGCACCCAGAGGCCACTGCCGTCGATCTGGGGCCGCCGAAGGACCTTCGCTAATCAGACGTATAAGCGAAACGCCAGAGCGGTTCAAAAAATAATAACGACACCAGCTGTACCGTGTCTCAATCTCGGAGCAAGCGATGAAACTCCCCTACCCCAGGCGCCCACTGGTGCTGGCACAGTCTGTGCTGGCCGCTGGTATCGCCTTAAGTACTGCGGCAACCGCTGCGGACTATCGAATTGAAGCTGAAAACTTCACCACCGTCGGCGGTACCTACGCCGATGGTCAGCCTCAAAAAATCAGTGTGTATAACGTCAATGGCGTTACTGCAATTAACTACGTGAACCGTGGTGACTACGCTGAGTACACCCTGCAGGTTGCCGAAGCAGGTACCTATAACCTGCAATACCTGATCGGCACCAGTATGACTTCGGGTGCGGAAATCGACTTCCAGATTGGTAGTGGTTCCAGCTGGACATCACTGGTGAAGAAGGCTGTTCCGGCGGGCCACTGGGATAATTTCCAGTCTCTCGATGCCGGTAACATTTCCCTTCCGGCGGGCGCGGTCAATCTGCGCGTGGTTGGGTCTGGCAGCAATGACTGGCAGTGGAACCTCGACGCGCTTGAACTGACCCAAGTCAGCACTGGAGGTGGTTCCAGCAGCGGCGGCAGTAGTTCCAGCGGCAGTGGCGGTGGCGGTACCGGCTTCACAGTACAGGCTGAAGACTTCACCCAGGTCGGCGGCACCTACGCCGACGGCCAGCCACAAAAAATCAGTGTTTACTCCGTGAATGGCGCTACCGCAATCAACTACGTCAACAAAGGCGA